>NZ_JAMPKA010000007.1:0-220375 GCF_039961855.1 Trichocoleus sp. Lan
TTTCGGACAGCGATGTCTTTCCGTTTTATGGAGTGGGTGAACGCTAATCGAGATGTATTCTCAGCCTATAAAGCTGCTTTGGGTTTTATTTGGGCTTGAAATCTGTTTAAGTCCCGTTAAGTAGTTACCAGTATATTTGTTGGTTTTTACTATCATTCAAGCCAACCTACATAACCTCTTCAACAGATACACGAGTGAAAAAAATCAAGGATAGTGCAAAGAACATAGGCACTCTTTGCGTACCTCTGCGCTATCCTTTGCGTACCTTTGCGTTAAAAAAGTCCTATTGAACTAACCTGCGAATCTTTCCATAAGCAACATAAGACCCCCCATTCTTTGCCTCTTCCACTTCATCAACAACATAAAGAACGTTTTCTTCTCGAATGTCGCGAGGAAAGCGGATGTTGTAGTTAGGATCGTACCCATCCGACACGACTCTCGCTCTCAATTTACTGCCTTCTTTTACGCACTGGACGAGAACCCCATCACCTACAGTATCAATTGTTTCTAAATCAGCAGCAGAAGCAGGTGCATTCAGCTTTTGTCGTTTTGGACTGGAAGAATATGTACCATTTTGAGATGATGCGGCGCGTTCTTGTCCGGGTTGCACTAAGCGGCGAATGTTACCAGAGACGCGATAAAAACTACCGTCAGCAGATAGATTGATTTCATCAACGATGTAGGTGACACCTTCTTCCCGAATATTGCGGGGGAATTGCACATTGAAATCAGGATTGTAACCGTCAGAAATGACGTGAATCCGCAATTTACCACTAATGCGATCGCATTTCACCACAACTCCCGCATCCACGCTGGAAACAGCTTGTAAGCTGTTGGCACTCGCAGCAAGTCCGCGCAATTTTAAATCGCCGCGATCGCGTGTAAGAGCCTGGTAAGATTGATCTCGCATCTCCTTGCGACTGACACTATCAAACTTTTTGCTCTCCAGGCGTTGTGCATAATAATCCAGTTGTTCCATCTCTTCAGCAACTTCAAAGGATTCATGCAATGCTTTCAGCTTTAAATCCTCAATTGTCTTGCGAAGTTTCTGGGATGCGGCGGTATAATCTCCTTTGTCAGCGAGTGCGATCGCTTCATCTTTTACCTTACCAATCCTCAGCTTACTTGCTTGCTCCACAACTGCTGCATCTGGCTGCACGTTACTGGCTGATTCAGCATCAGCAACCGTTATACTAATCGGGATTTCGTCAGTGAATTGTTGAATGCTGCCATCGACAACTGCTTGATATTTATAAGCAATGGTGACAATATTTGTCACCCCAATATTTGTTTGCGGAGGGATTGACAATTCTACGGCTAGCTGCTTATTTTCTACCTCATAAACATCGCCGCAGAAAACTTCTAAATTGTTGCCAATCGGATTGGATCGATAATTGTTGAGAATCCCGGTAATTTTTACAGAATCTGATGGTTGCAGCGTCACCATCAGATTTTGCGCGACAACAGACGTGAGGCTTTCTAGTTCAATTCTGAATACATCAGTAGCATCGTCAGGTGATTGGATGAAATAGAAGTTTCCCCCGGCAGCATTTGCCATACCGATGAGCAAATCTTCATTAAAATAAGTTCCAAACCCTAAAGTTGTAGTAATTATTCCTTGTTCGGCTTGTTGTCTTGCAGTGTTAATTAATACTTGAGAATCAGTAATGCCAACATTCGCCTGTCCATCTGTTAATAATAAAACGCGATTGATGCGTTCTGTGGACTGCTGAAATTTTACATTGTCGCATCCCATTAACCAACCGCCACTCAAGTTGGTACACCCACCAGCTTTCACCTTACCAATTAGCGAACGAATGGCAGCTTTATCCTGAACTTGTTGGTGCGGAAGAATTGTTTCCGGCGTATCGTCATAAATTACGACTGAAAGAAAATCCTCCGGTGTCAAATATTCCACTAGCCTTTGTGCAGCTTGAATAGCATTCTTAAGTGGCGCTCCCGCCATCGAACCCGATCTATCAATTACTACACTCAAATTAAGCGGAAGACGCGGTACTTTGTTGCGCGTTTCTTCTTCAGCCTGGAAACTAACAATCAAGTCTACAGTGGACGGGGTAGCGGCTGCAATAAGCGATTGACTCAGGGAGTAAGTTGCTTTCATCTGTAGCGTCCTCTAGATATTTTGTGCAGTTTCTAGCGTCGAGTCGAGAATGCCGTTTTGGTGAGTTGTGACTTAGATAAACTACAAGAGTAGAGATGGGAATTTCGGATTTTTTATGGGGAAAATTGCCTATTTTTCAACTTCCAACAAAATCAAAATTTGTAGGGGCATGGCAATGCCATGCCCCTATAGATATATCGCTTAGCCGTGATAATTTTTTTTCAGGATTAGCGTCTGTATTTATCCCGAATTCGACGAATTTGCTCTTGAAACTCAACACCCTTTCGCGGGTTAACCATAGCGACAAAATTGGCATAACCCTGAATTGAAGCCATCACATTATCAGAATTTCCCCAATGCTTACCTTCTAAACCATCTTTCTCAATTTGAAATAAAGTAGCACGAAAACGTTTTAGCTCTTTTTTAGAAATATTAGGATAATCATTCACCACAACTCCAGTAACTTCTTGCTGTCGATTTTTCCGCAATATCCTAGTCTTCTGCTCATTAATCGTAAACCCTTCGTGAGTCACGATTGACTGGGTGCGTTTGAGAATGTTGCAGATATTGCGAAGACTCTCACCGGAAGCAGAAAAAGTTAAATCGTCAGCGTAGCGAGTATAAACAAAACCCAATTGTTCAGCCATACTGGTAAGCCGCCGATCTAAGCGGCGACACATTAGATTAGTAATTGCTGGAGAAGCTGGTGAACCTTGGGGTAAATGTCGTTCTGTGAGTGCTACATAATAAGTTTTGCCGTCTAATTCAACCTCCTCGATATCCGGTTGCGTACACAGCAACCCGAAAATTGTTGCCGCAGCTTCGGAATAACCAAATGACCGGAAAAGACCTTTCACGCGCTGATAGGAAATTGAGGGAAAGAAATCTTTCAGGTCAAAATTGATAATTACATCACGTTTTACGTGAGGTTGAGCATTGCTGACGATAGAGCGATCGCGTCTAAAACCATGAGCTGCATCGTGCAGTTCCAGCTTTTCCAAAATATTGCCCAAAATCCAATGCTGTGCCTGCTTCAAGCGTGGCATCGGTGCGGAAATTAGCCTTTCTCCACCCGTTTTTTTAGGAATCTTGAAGCGGATATAGTGAGAAATTGTCGAAGTCTTGCGGGAAAAAGCGAGAAAGCGCAATTGTCCCACAGTAATTCCCATTGCAGCGGCAATTTCGTAGGGTGTACCGCACAAAGGTAATCCATAACTTCGCAACCTTTCCTCATCGCACTCAGTATAGTTAAGTCCACCTGAGACATCTTCACCGAGATAAAGGATTTCTCGCTCTTTTCTTTGCCGCCACTCTTCCGCTCGTTCTTGCCGTTCCCGTTCCCGCCGTTCCTTCGTTTCCTGTCGCTTGCGCCGCGACTCGGCGAGGCGTTGTTTGAGTAGCTGCTTGCGAAGTTGCTTTTCGTTGTGAAGGCGCGAACTTTCCTGCCGCAGTTGCTCCAGTTCTCGCCGGATCTCCCCCATCCGCCGAATGTCATCGGCTGGATCTTGGGGTATCTCGCCTTGTGCAGGCCAGAACCCATAACGTATCATCTCTTCGAGGATAAATTCCTCTTTGCCCGTTTGTCGGATGCGATCGTAGAGTTCCTGACGGGTACGAGGCTGATCTGACATATTTGTAGAAGTAGCGATGCGTTTCCGCAATTATAGTACATCTGTACTTAATGGCAATCGGGCAATAATCCCTGAAACCTAGAAGGAATGGAGGCTGAAGCTTCTAAAAAAGCATTCCCAGCATTTGACTAGGAATCAGAGAAATCATTACTTGTAAGAAAAATCACGCGCCGCTATCAGTTGGTTGCCCCTTCGTAAACCCCTCAGGACTAGATTGCTCTACTCAGCGGAGCCAGCCCTAACCAGTGGAGTCATTAGTTGGTGAAACTCACCCGTAATGCTCTGGGTAGGCTAGTAATTTCACGGAAACCAAATCGTAATACTCCGGGGTGGCTCCGCTTAGTAAAGAGCAGTCTAGTGATGCGTGTCTAAACTAAACGCAAGGACGACGATCCATCGTCCGGATTGCAAGGCTGTTTACCAATTGAGCTAAGGCGCGCGATCGGATTATTGTACCAAGATTTTGGTAAAAGCACTAGATATAGGCAGGCATCGCAACAAACCGCTATATGTAGTGTCTAATTTTCTAGTCACGCCCACCTACCAAATGAGTCCTCAGCATATCTAAGTTAAGGTCAATAGTTGGTGCATTAATGCTGACTAAGTTGCCACCCTTGAATGAAAATTTTTCGCCGATTACCTCTTTTGTCCACGGTGCTTTGTCATTCCACTCCTCCAAAGGTCTTGGAACCACCCACACTACCTGAACTCGACGTGTCCATATACCATTTTGGCACTCAGCTTCATCAGGATGATTTACTATTTCAACCACATGGGTTACGCGATGACCATGAGAGAAATGATTTTGACACAAGACTATGCGATCACCCTTACTGGCTTTTTTGGCATCTCTTTCCTTACCCGCCAGCATCCTCTTAATTTCTTCCTGGCTCTTACCTTGCTTACTGCTTTCGTTCACTGCCCAATGCAACTCGAACTCATGGTTTCTCAGACATTTCTCGTAAGACCACTCTTTTCTTTTACGAATAGTATTGTTTACCAGCTTGAGGTATTTAACGTTTAAGTAATTTCTATCTGATGCAGATGTCATTAAAGTTTAGATTTGCGTAGTTATTGTGTAGGTAAAGTCTGCACTAATAAAAGCTGAAATAAAAAAATTACGCGCAGCTATCAGTTGGTTGCCCCTTCGTAAACATCTCAGGACTAGATTGCTCAACTCAAGCGGTCTCAGGGCTACCCCCTTCTTACACTTCAGGGAAGTCCCACCGGGAAAGGGGGTAGCCCTGAATGACCGCACAGTTAAGAGCAGGCTAGTGGTGCATCGCTAGGCTAAACGCAAGGACGACGATCCATCGTCCGGATTGCAAGGCTGTTTACCAACTGATTAGGTGCGCGTGATTCGTCAATACTGACGGGCGTGTTGCATTCGCAACGCCAGAATGTGTTCGCAAGGGCCTTTGTACAGTTTATTCTGTTGATGCCAGTTGCAAGTACATTCTGCGGATATTATACGCTCATCTGCGTCAACTGTCAACGAGGGATTCAAGGTTTTATCTTTGTCTGAAACATTACCTTGCAGAGTAAATGCTTTCGTGGCATCGCTGGTAACATTAGTCACCTGCACAGCATTGTAAACCAAGAAACGGGTTGCCTTCTCTTCTCGCTCGTTGGCAAAGCGCAGGCGTTCCATCGGCAAAGGTTCTCGCGTCAGTTCCCGCACTCGATAAACTCGCTTATTTAAGTCATAAATCGCACGTCCAGCTTGCGTATAAGCATTTAATGCACCGAGAACTACAGCACGGTTTAAACCAAGACGTTCCGCAAGCGAGTCGGGACTTTCTACCCAATTCTTCTTCAGCGCCTCGAAAATTTGTTGCTGCGTCCATTTGTCGATATCGGCGCGGGGTGCCATTAAATCAAAGTTACCAGATTGCGACCAGTCATTTGCCGTCCATCCCGATAAACCAAGGGTAAAAGACATATCGCCTAAGTCAGCGATGTAGAAGGAAGGCATACCCGTACCGAGTAGGTGAACGGTAAACTTTTTGGCGACGGGGATGAGACGTTCGAGGATATGGAGGCGGCGGCGTCCCCAAACGCGGATTTCTTGTGATTGCGATCCAGTGTAGAGCGATCGCGCACAAACCACTTCAATTTCCCACGGATCGAACGTTATCCGCACGGGTTCCCCAGGTTTAAGATGGTAGCGCATACTGCGAGGCCCTTGTTTTTCCTTGTGGCGACGCAGCACAAAGCACATATTGTAAATATCCATCGGATGCAAATCAACTCGCGTTGCTGGTAAAGACATCGCAGAACTAACTTGCAAAAAACCTCTTACCCAACTGTCGGGTAAATCGATTTTGACTTCTTTAAAAGTTTCTTCGTGCGTAGTTTGAACTTCAAAACCAGAGGGATCTATTTCAAATTTGGTATTTTTGTAACTGCGGATTTTTTGAAACTCGTCGTAAAGTGCCGCTGAGTAATCAATATTAGTCGTACCGCAGGCAAACTCGTTGATATTTTTAAAAACCTCGTAGCTGGCACCGAGACGACCATAACTTGATTCATCCTGGCTGAAACATTCAAAAAATACTTCATCTGGATGAACTGTAATCACCGGATCGAGAACAAACCAAGCATCGCGGTCTTTTTGAAAAAGGTAATTAAAATAGCGGCGTTGTGCTTTGTAGAAAGATTCCCGCCGCTGGTAACTATGCTGGCTTAATTGATTAAGTTCCTCCTGCAACGGCTTGATTTGATTCGCAACTTCTTGGCGTTGTGCGGCGATGAGTTGCCAGTCTAGATCCTGTTGTTTTGCTGCCCATTCTTTATATGCCGTTTTGTCTTTGGGTTTGAACCGCATATCGGAGACGACAACATCGTGTAAGGCGCTAATTGCCTCCCGAAAGGCGACATTCTGACGCAATTCTCCGATAAAGTAAGTGGGTTCACGCTTCGTATCGGGAGAGAAAGACATTTGGGTATTGGAACCGCGATCGCTAACTTCTGTACTTCCGTTGTAGCTGTAGTTAAATTCCATAATTTACCTCTTATTTTTTTGCTTGAGTTGGTGATTTTTGAGTGTCTTCGCGCCTTGGTGGTTAGAAGATTAATCAACCACAAAGACACAAGGACAAAAAGGGAACACTCAGAGAATATAAGTTTTGCGTAAAGCTGGTTAAGAATCTCCCATCTTTTCTGCACCTTGTCGGTTCGGTAAATCTCTAACTTCTCACTTCTGAAACAGCTTTCACCTGAATCGGTAAGGATATCTGAGGATAAGCTTTTTGAATTTTCAGCATTATCTGAATTGCTGTAGCTTTGTCGCCAATTGCCATCGTTACAGATTGTCGAGTGAGAATTTCAGCGACAATTTGTGCAGATTCCTCGCTTTTTTGGGCTTCGGCATCTAGAAAAGCAAATATTCTTTGTTTGGCAACTCTTCCGCGATTGACACCGGACAAAACGCTGATAAAGTATGGCGTTAGTTGTCGCAAGCGTTGATAATTATTTACAGCATGATTTTCTAGATAGTTAGTAGCAAATGTCTGCATATCCGTTGAGGGATGTTCGCTGAATTTGAGTAGGTATTCTTGTCCATCGGTTTCTTTAAAGTTGCGAGTTACTAAATCGCGCCCAAAGGAACGGACATCTTCGCGAATGCTGTCACAGACGCTAACCATTACTTCTGGTGTCCAATCTTCATTGGTGAAATCTGTGCTAAAAACTCTAGATGCAAATTCTCGCGAATCATCCCACTTTGACTCTAGTAGCCGCACTGCTGATAACATTTCTTGGGAGTTGGCGCGGATGCGGTTTAAGGTTTTTAAAAACATTTCTTTTGCTGCTTCACGCACTGATAAAATTTCGTGATTTGCCAGTTTGACAATCTCACTTGTCTCGAAGTCGGGGAGAAAGCGATCGCTATTTTCTTGCAAAACCAAACCCCCCAATTCCTGGGCGACTAATGATTTAGCGCGAAGAAGCTGCATCGCACGTTCTTTGCTGATGTTAGACATCCATCCGGGGATATCTTCTCGCAACAAACCCAATAAATATTTGTGAACACCTTCGTGTCGTTCTGGCGTAATTAAGACATCAATCAAGTCAGCCGCTAACTCGGCGCTAAAATTGAGTTGATTGGTTGCCAAACGTCGAATCACCGGACGGATTGCATTGCGGATATCAGCGACAGCGTTAATTGCCATTGAGACGATGAGGATGCGATCGCTTAACAATCTCTCATCAGGTAATTGTCCAAAAATCCTCACCCCAATGCCACGCACAGCTTCATAAGGCGATTCTAATAATAATTCAATTAAATCTGGTGGCAAGTCAACTGCACGAATTTCATGATTTAATAAAATTATTGCGCCTAATTCTTGAATTTCCGCCATCGGATGATTCAGTAAATCGAGGATTACACCCAACCCCAAATTACGCAGTTGCGGCGCAAAACAGAGCAACAAAGTTTCACTAATTTCTCTTGAACTATCTGTTTGCGTAGGTTCTAGTGCCAACACAGCAGCAATAATTCTTCCGATGAGTACCCTGGCGGTGGTATCGGTTAAAATTGATGAACTTAGTAACCTTCGCGCAAAAGCACGGGTATCAGCTTGTTGACTGGTCACTAAACCCGCGATAAAGTCGCTGGATTCAAAAAAGAATTCTCGTTGCTGTTCGATCCAACGATAGGCTTGTGTACGTGCTTCTGGGAATGCACAATTAGCAAGAGCCAGGACTAATGTACTGTTGGGCTGGGCGGGGTCGTAGCGATCGCGTGCCAGTAAAAAGCCGAATTCGGCGGTTATTTCGTAAGGTTTATTCAGGAATTTGATTAATGTGTCTGTGTCAAGGCGATCGCAAAATTCTTTGCAGACGCGCAACGCTTTAACTGCAAAATGATGAACGGGACGGCAATCACTTTCTATTAATAACTGTACAAGTGCTGCTGGGTTTTGCTGCCAAAGTTCGGAAAAAGCTTCTTCTCTTACTTGCGGTTCTGGATCTCCCGGTTTGTAACCATCTTGACAACGCCATGCTTTAGGATGGGAGGCATAGCGGGGACTGTTTTCGTAAAGAATATGATTAAAAATTAGGTAGCCAGCATAAGTATCCCAACCTCTAGTAAAGCTTTCATAGGAACGGCGTTGTCCGTTCCATCTCCTGAAAGTTGACTGCTTGGCTGGTTGAGCGTCATCATCCGAATACTGTAGGAGAATATTGACTGCAAGATTGATATAGTTAGAATCGCTTTCTTCACCCAAAGTTTTAAGAGTACGCCAAACTCGCCGCCGCAGATATTCACGAGTTTGTTGGCTGTAAGCTTTTTTCGACTGCGGACTCTTAAGTTCTTCAGTGTGACGTTTCCCGCTACTATAATATTCGCGCTTCACTGAGTCCCATTGCCAACCCGTTTGCTGATTATTAAACGTCCCCGGTTCTTTCTCAAAGGCATAAGCAAGGATTCCGAAAACTTCTGCATCATGGCGATACTCAGCTATCTTAAAAATATGGCGAATTCGCTGGAAGTAGTTAGATTTAAAAGGGGTTTCGCATAAAATATCGAGTAGTGCTGGACGCACGTATTGGTTATCAATTTGATAAATAGTATCGAGAACGGAAAAATGCCTGTAATCGCTGCTATTTAAATAATCGCGAAGTGTAGTTGCAAATGTTTCTGCTGTTCCATTTCGGGCTAAATCGCGCAACTCTAACGGCAGTTGTTCTATCTTCTCAGAACGCATCTGCCCTTGTGTCTGTTCATCTGATAATTTAAATAGTGCTTCCCAGGCGATGCGGCGGACGAATTCAGCAACAGATTTATGCTGGGAAAGTTCCCTGACAAAGGGAATGGCACTCTCATCCCCACACCAACCCAAAGCCCAAGCGATGCAATAATCTCTCAAAGCTTCGCCAGTTCTAATGAGTTGAATTAACAACGGCGTAGCTTCTCTAATTTTAAGTTCGCCAGCCCGCCAAATTGCCCGTTCCAGAGGCCATTTCCGATTGTCCCGGTTCGCCAAACGGTTGAGGATGGCTTGGTGGCGTGGGTCGCTGGTGATTGGTACATTACTTGCAGTTTGGACTGGTGCGGGTGCAGCTGGCTCGCTAACTGCCCCAGCGGTGACATCCCGATAGCCCTTCTGAATTTGGGAGTCAACCAGCTTATCGAACACTCGCTGCGCTTGGGCTAAAGGTACAGCCTGAACCGTCTTTGTCCCTTCCTTGAGAGTTGTACCGCGTCGTCCGTATCGGAAGTTAACGAGGTAGCGGTTTTCACCTGTCTTGCAGAGATCGACTTCGTAGACTTTATCTGAACTCCCGGCTTGGTAGAGAAGCGTAGTCCGTTGGATGAGTTCCATACGAGTGTCTCAAGGCTTGGTGTGTAAATAGTATAAATGTACTAGATAATTGCCAGAAGCGATCGCCTTCTTTGGAGAACTCATCAACGCTGTTTATCGCGGTTCTCGGTTGACTCGAATACAAAACCCAACTCAAGTTGGAAGTATGCAGAAATTAGGCGGGTGCGTAGGCGCAGGGTGGGAAAATCGCTGAAGCGATCGCGATTATCAACGTGCCGAAAGAAGTGCCCAAAGAGCGATTCTCCCCCAAATTCAGCCTCACCGCATAGCCTCACCACACAACATTAGCGACGGTGGAACTCGACGACATCGCGTTTAATCGTGACATCGTAATTGCCAAAGAAGTCGTGTCCTAACAATCCCATATCTTGTTCTGGGCCAGCGATCGCAACTAGCACTTTGTTAGCGACAGCACCATCCACGGCAATCGATTGCACATAGCCGACGGGAAACTCGACTCCCACTGCACTCGCCGTATCTGCCTTAACAGTCTTCACCGGCACCACTCGCAATGCTGATGCCATCCGGCGGGTAATCATCGTACCGCTAGCCCCGGTGTCTACAATCATCTCAAAAGTCTGCCCGCCATTAAAGGTTACATCAATGACGGGTGTGCCACCGGCGCGGCGTTTGATCCTAGCTTGAAAGACGCGTTTGTTCGCCTCATCGGTGCCGCAGAGACTCCCCAAATCTATCGTTCTGCCCCCCGGTGCTACCATGAAGCAAGCCGCGTCCTGAGCCTTAGCCGCCTCTGGCACCCCCGCCACGGCTGCGTAGGAAACCAGCCCAGTTAGAGAAACTACCACGGTTAAAAATCGTTTCATCTTGCTTTCCTGTCTCATTAATTGAGCGCCCAGCAGATTGATTATTGCTCAATTCGTTAATTTCTGATGGCTGCTGAATGGTGTTACAACTCTGGCTTATGGCAAGTGCTTTTGTCGAGGGCGATCGCCTGCGTGGGTCTTTCTAGGAGAGACGCGATGAATCGCGTCTCTCCTAATCGCTAGAGGATTGATTCTGTAACTCCGCCTCGCAGAGGGGTCTGAGGAGAGGTCTGCCGACTTGTATGTACACCGTAAGCTTTTGAAGCGGGTTCAAGAATCTCTCAACCTTGGCACCAGCCAGTACAACCTCTCGTTTTAGACAACCTCGCGCCTTAGAAAGTATTCTGAAGAAGTGTTTCACCGCGTCGATATATTTCACGAGCATAGTCAGTCCAAGCTCCTTGTCCCCAGTAACGAAAACAGCTTGTTTGAAGCAAAAGATTATTCATCAGTGCCTCTCGATAGCTAGATTGTTGGGTAACAGATTCCCCAGCAGAACTCTGGCTTGATTCTGCTTCCCCTTGGAGCAATCGGTCGATTTTATCGTGAAATAAAGCACTGAGTTTATTCATTGGAGTCAAGACATTTTCATATCCATTCACCCAACTCAGGTGATTTGTCCAAGAAGCTCCATCCATGTGAAAGTTTGGATTAATCTGCTTCAATTCTGCAATCGCATTGGCAACCGCTTCTGGAGTACAATTTTCGGCGGTTACTCGCTCCCAAATTTGATGTTGACCAATTGCTTGACAAGTTGGATAATCTTCAGGCGTGCAACCTGCGGCTTCTATGAGTTCCAAGTATTCTGTACCTGTCATTCCGACAACGCCTGTTTTTCCTCCGCCTTCATTTGCCATTTGATACCAGGCTTGGTTGAAAGCGCTAGGAAATTCATTCATCATCACGCCGCCATTTTCACCATCTCCAATCTGGGTAACAATGGGCGGTACCGAAACATTTCCTAACTGCTGCCGAGATAGGGTTTTAGCTTCGTAGTAAGGCTGCATTTGCGCCACTAATTTTGTATCGGAACCTTGAGTCTTAATCAGTGCCGTAATACTAATCGTTTCGCCATTAGAATTTCGCGCCACCAAGCGGTGAGGCAAATGCTTATAGGGCAAAGATTGACCAGTTAGGGTTTCAACAGAATGCTCTTGAACCATTAACCAACGGTATCCACATTCTTTCAGGGCTTTTACAAATTCATACAGCGTATCTGGGTGGTTGGGGAGGTGCATTTCTGGAGGAGAAAATCCTTTCACTCGCGCCAGTGCATCCCATCCAAAAATGGCTGCAAAATGATGTTGCCATGCTTGAATATGTAATTTGATATCGGGAATCGGGGTAGAAGGAACAACCGCATGACTCCACATTGTTCCCAGCCATTCTACATAAGGCTGGTAAGTGGGGTTACAGGTGATGCGCTTGAGATTTTCTAAGATGTCTCCTCGTCCCATTTGTCGCAGTCCCCAGAATAGATTCCCGGAGAAATCTAGCATGACGCGGGGATTGCAACCATTCGCAACCAATTCGGGAATAAAATCTGCCATACGGCTATAACAATAGGCAAATGGCCCTGCATTATGGTTGTCTCCTTCGTAGGGATGCTCAAACATATATTGCAGGTTGCTCTGGAGTTCGCCATTCGCCCCAGCGGGGATGGTAGGCTGGTGCATATGGAGCGCGATCGCAAATCCAGCCGTTACATCTTCTAACCGAATATTCGTAGTAGGTAAAAATACAGGGTTATCCTGGTTTACGACAGCACTAACTTCTTTTTCCCATCCGGAAATGTTAGGCAATCCATCAATTACTTCGGATAAAACGGGAAGCGTCGTTTTAGGAGATGAGGAAACCATTACAGATTGCTCTAATATTAGATGAATTTATTTAATTATTATATAAAGGATTAGTCAAATAATTATATTGTCTTTGGTACTCTAAATAGTCAAAAAGGAATTTTTTCAACCATTTACAGTACCAAAACCTATCCAAAAATCGCACTAAGATAAGGCGCGGTAAGGGAGTCGATGCTGAAAGCGATCGCTTTCAGATTGCTTTAACCTTTGGTTCGGCGAACATGATCGGAAATTCGCTGCTTGCGTTCCTCTGAGTTTCTAGGAGATGGCTTGATAAAATCCCCCGAACTCCGGGATAAATGTTCCATAATTCGCTTCTTGCGGTCATCTGCACTTGCCATAATTTACCTACTAAGTAAAAGTGTTATTGGGGGCTTTATTCTCTATTATTACTAATAATTTTTAAATCCGCATCCCGCTAAGGGGTTAAAAGTCTTATTACCCGTTTTTCGTTTCAATGAATTTAATGTTAAAGCTTTTACTCAGTTTTAACCGACATCTTGTATCAACAAAATTACTCTAAGTAAAACGATAGGTTAAATTTATAAATTCAACCCCATTCAGGCGGAATAGAGCGATTATAGCAGTCGTCTTGCAGTTGTATTTTTTTTAGGAACCGCGAAGATGCAAAGAGCGCGCAGAAAGAGGAAGAAGAGAGTTCCAATATTTTATGAATGAATTAGGATTGCTATAGCCTATTTAAGATGCAAGCCGGATAAGCGCAACCTAACCCGACTCATTGAACAGATGACTCTAACATCCGAATTGTATTCTGATTGGCATCAATTTCTACTGGCACGCCAACTGGCAAAGTAAATTTATCTTTAATATGACCAATCTGCGAACCATACCAAGCTGGAATTCCTAAAGGTTGAATGTGTTCTCTCAAGACTTGCGATAAAGTTAGGGAAGGTTGATTATCTTTGGGTTGGCAATCGGTACATTGCCCAAAAATAAAACCAGAAATTTGCTCTAGAATACCGGCGAGTTTTAGCTGAGTCAGCATCCGGTCTATCCGGTAAGCTTCCTCTCCAATTTCTTCTACAAATAAGATACTTTGTCTCCAATCTGGCAGATAAGATGACCCCACCATTGCCGCCAGCACTGATAAATTGCCCCCGACTAATTTTCCCCTAGCCTTTCCAGGCGTAATTATTTCTGCTTTAAAGCTAGCATTCGGGGGATTTTGCATTGTGATGGCTTCCCCATTAAAGAGAATGCGTTTAACATAATCTACGGTAAACGGATTCCAAGTGGATGTGCCGACAGGGCCATGAAAAGTGACAACGCCACTTTTGGCATAAATTGCTAATAGCAACGAAGTAATATCGCTGTAACCAAGGAGAATCTTGGGAGAAGCTTGGATCAGAGGATAATTCAAGAGTGGCAAAATCCGATTGCAACCCCAACCGCCACGCACAGCAACAATCGCTTTGACAGAAGCATCGGCAAACATGGCGTTTACATCAGATGCGCGATCGCGATCGCTTCCTGCCAAATAACCATAACGGTCGAGAAGATGCTTCCCTAATTTAACCTTTAACCCCAAACTTGCCAGGGTTTGCTGTACCTGTGCAATGTCTTTCGCGTCAATGGGACTCGCTGGATTAATTAATCCCACCGTATCGCCGACTTTGAGGCGGGGTGGTTTTGAGGCGGTTTTTAAAAATGGATTTGCGATCGCAATCTGCGGGAACTCAGTTGCGATCGCGGAAAGCGCAACGGTTTTAAGAAACTGGCGGCGATTAATAATGAATGACAAATGACGATTAACAAATCACGACTGGCTATTGACAGTTTCCCACAGCGTCTTGAGAATCAGATAAGTAGACGTGGCACCCGGATCTTGATGACCGACACTGCGATCGCCTAAATAACTCGCCCTGCCTTTCTTCGCTACCAAGGGAATCGTCTGTTTCATCCCTTCCTCAGCCGCAGCTACGGCTTGTTGTAAAGCTTCTAGGGTGCTTGCACCAGCCACGACAGCTTGCTCAAAAGTATCCGCAGCAGGTGATAGAGAATCCAGCATGGTCTTATCACCCAAATTCGCCTTACCCCGTTGCACAATACCTTCCACAAACGCTTGGAAAAGCGTCACCATCTCCTCATCGGTCAGTTCTGACTTGCCTGCGACTGCCGTACTAGCTCGTAGGAACATCGTGCCATACAACGGCCCGCTGGCACCCCCGACACTGGAAATGAGCGTCATGCTGACAGTTTTGAGGATGTTGCCAATATCCTTATCTGCCACACTGGGTAGCTGAGTCGCCACTTTTTGAAAACCCCGGTTCATATTGATGCCGT
The DNA here is from genome assembly GCF_039961855.1 of Trichocoleus sp. Lan. NCBI lineage: Bacteria > Bacillati > Cyanobacteriota > Cyanophyceae > Leptolyngbyales > Trichocoleusaceae > Trichocoleus > Trichocoleus sp. Lan. Next base: position 15,070 of record NZ_JAMPKA010000007.1, read on the forward strand.
GGTCAGCATCTCCAATTGCCGCGTCTAGTTCGGTTAGATAATCCTTATTTTGTTCTAAAACTACTGCTACGGCTTGCAACCATTGCAGGATTTGTTCTTTACTGACCATATTCAAAACTCTAAACTCAGACGCGATTTGTTGCGTCTCTACAACTCTAAACTCTTTTATATTCCCCACCTTAAAGCTGGTGTCTTCACGGGTGCATCCCAAAGTTGAATCATCTCATCATCTAACTTCAGTAGAGTGATGGAACATCCTTGCATATCCAAAGAGGTGATGTAAGGGCCAATCAAATTACGAACAATTTGAAGTTTTTTCTTTTCGCAGATTTCTGCTAATTTTCGATAGACAATGTACAACTCAGAAAGGGGAGTGCCGCCCATACTGTTAACAAAGGCAAGAACGCGATCGCCACTTTCAAACGCAGGGTCAATGAGTTCCTGTTCCACCCATTCTCCCTTATCTGCATCCCACTCGCGCACTGTGCGGGTGTAATCTCTGTCTTCGATGATAGAAACCGCTAGCATCTCGGTAATTTCATCGGCTGACTTCAAGGACATTCGCTGTCGTCCCGGTTCTCCGTGAATGCCGATGCCGGATTCTATTTCATCATCCCCCAAACTAAAAGTCGGGCTACCTTTCGCGGGGACGGTACAAGAAGTCAGCGCCATACCCATGCTACGCCCGTTGAGATTAACTTGGCGACAGAGGTTGGCAACCTGCGTGAGATCGTAACCTTGTTGGGCAGCAGCACCGCAGATTTTTTCAGCGAGTACCGTCGCGCCGACACCCCGACGCCCTTGAGTATAAAGGCTATCTTTGACCGCGATATCATCATCGATCAAGATATTGAGTACCGAAATGCCCTCTGAGTGCGCCAGTTCTGCTGCCATCTCGAAGTTCATCACATCGCCGCTGTAATTCTTGACGATATTGAGGACACCCGCACCCCCCGTAACCATTTTGGCAGCTTCTAGCATCTGGTCAGGAGTAGGAGAAGTGAAGACTTCACCCGGACAAGCAGCATCCAGCATCCCCAAACCGACAAAACCGCCATGCATCGGTTCGTGTCCGCTACCCCCCCCGGAGATGAGGGCGACTTTGCCAGGAATGGGTGCCTCGACGCGATAGATAAAGTGGGGGTCAAAGTGGACTTTAATTAAATCGGGATGCGCTGCTGCCATTCCTTCCAGGCTTTCGCGCACTACATTATCGGAGTTGTTGATGAGTTTTTTCATATCGTCTTAATTTCGCTGGGAATTAATTTTTAAGTTAATTAAATTAGCTTTTGTTCAAGATTAGTCAGTCGGAGGATGCCAACCACTGACTGCCCAACGCCTCCTAGCGGCAATGATAACTGGGTTATTCATTCGCAGACGAACAATTGTAGCCCGACCAATCACTGTAAGACCTTCAACCCTTGTGCTGTCAGGACTCCAGGCAAAATGGTCAGACCATATTTGCGTGCGTGGGTTGAAAAAAGTCACAGTTTCGCCCGTCAAAGGATCTATCGCCTCGGTTGAGTCACCCTTAAATTCATTGCATGAACGGCAAGCTAAACAAATGTTCTCAAAGCTTGTCTCTCCACCTTTAGAGACAGGCTGAATATGATCGTGCGTCATGGGAATTCCACTATTGGCTTCACTGGTTAAGCAATAGCAACAACGCCCGCGATCGCTATCCGCGATTTGATTTCGTAAACTTTCCGGTATGTATGCAGACACGATATCTTAAGGGGTTGGCACGCGATGTCCCCGCCATCGGAGTAATACTGCTGCGTGAGCTTTTTTTAACATGAAAAGGTCAGCCTCGTGCCGCAGCGCCATTAGTTCTAAGCGTTCTCCCTCTATCAGCGTACCGCTAGAATTGCCCTCAAGCAGGGTATTATATCGTTCCATCTCTACTGCTGTTTTGCGGCTATTAACAATCTGCCATAGCATCTTGTCATCAAGTTTATCCAAGGCAGCAATGTCAGCCTGAAACTCCTCTGGCACATCATCCCATTCCGGGGGGCTACCTATTTGTAAGGCATGAAGCATGACTTCTTCAACAGGGCGCTGCGTTGCATTAGCAGTATTAACTAAACGCTGATAGAGTATTTCTGGAATTTGAAGTGTAACAGTTTCAACTGCCATATCCAGCCTGGTGATGTTTTCTCAATGTTATGCCAGACTGCAACTTTAACTCACCAGGCAACTGTGGGGTTTGCCGTTGTTGAAATCTGGAATCCTTGTATAACTGGCAATTCAAGGATAATTTTCGCAAAGATATTGATAAATAATCGCAATAAGTCTAAAGTAATTTCTAGTTTCCTGGTTGAGCGCACCAAAGCGGCGATTTCTCATCGTTCCGAGGCGCTTGACGTTACGCCAGCATATTTAGGGTTGCAATAGCAATAAACAAACACAAGGCAGAAGGCATCGATAGAGTTGGCACCAATCCAGAAAATAGTGAAAAATCGGTTAATCGGGGAAGTTTTAGGATTTATACAGCCACGACCCTCTCTTCTTGTCGGCTTAATTCTGAGCCTCCTGATTCTCCTTATTTGCCTGGTCGTCAGTATTGGCTATGGTGCAGCCGACATTTCCGCAAGCACTATTTATGCAGCGTTGACAGCATTTGATGGGTCTGCGGATCACCTGATTATTCGGACAATCCGGCTACCGCGATCGCTCATCGCTATCCTGGTTGGTGCCGCAATGGCGATCGCGGGTGCGATTATGCAAGGCATCACCCGCAACCCCTTAGCTGACCCCGGAATCCTGGGAATCAACGCCGGTGCCGCAATGGCAGTGGTCATCGCCGTATTTGCTTTCGGAACAACCGATCCGAGTTTTTATGCTTGGTATGCCTTTCTGGGTGCCGGTGCCGCTGCGATCGCTGTCTATTTCCTCGGTTCCTTGGGTCGTGGTGGACTCACCCCACTCAACCTCACCATCGCTGGTGCAGCGATTAGCACCTTCCTGTCTTCAGTAACAACCGGCATCCTGATTTTCAGCCAACGCACCCTTGATGAAATCCGCTTTTGGATGGCTGGATCGATTGCGGGGCGTGACTTCACGATTGTCTGGCAAGTGCTGCCCTATATCACCCTCGGACTGATATTAGCCTTCGCTTTAGGTAAACAAATCACCACCTTGAATCTCGGTGAAGATGTCGCTAAAGGCTTAGGTCAACGAACCGCATGGGTAAAAATTGCCGCTGCTTTCAGTGTCATCTTACTGGCAGGCAGTGCCGTTGCTGCCGCTGGCCCGATTGGATTTATCGGTTTAGTTGTCCCCCACGTTGTCCGCTTGCTGGTTGGCGTCGATTACCGCTGGATTATGCCCTATTCGGCGGTTTTTGGAGCCATTTTACTGTTAACAGCGGATATCGGTGCCAGATTGTTGATTAAGCCGCAAGAACTTCCAGTCGGAGTCATGACTGCTTTCGTGGGTGCGCCCTTGTTCGTTTATCTTGCCCGCTTCAAGGTGAAAAAATGAACAACTGGTTGGTCGTTCGTTCTAAGGCGCTTCCGGTATCCTTCCGGATCGATCGGCGTATCCCGACGATTCTGAGTATCCTGCTGTTCGTTACTCTGGCGGCGATGGTTGTCAGTGTTTCTTACGGGGAATATCCAATTCCCATCATTTCTGTCATCAAAACCCTACTCGGACTGGAAACCGGAAACGCTGACTATCCCTTCATTATCAATACACTGCGACTGCCGAGAACCTTAGTCGCGGCTCTTGTGGGAGTGGCATTGGCGGTTTCCGGTACGATCTTGCAAGGCATTACCCGCAATCCCCTAGCCGACCCAGGCATCATCGGGATTAACGCGGGTGCGAGTCTGTCGGCGGTTAGTCTGATTGTTTTGTTTCCCAGCGTCCCGATTGCAATCTTGCCGGTGTCTGCCTTTGGGGGTGCCTTGGCAGTCGCTTTCCTGATTTACTTTTTGGCATGGGATAAGGGGAGTTCTCCGGTTCGCCTGATTTTGATTGGTGTCGGGATTGCCGCCGTGATTGGCGCTTTGACTAGCTTGATGGTGACATTCGGTGAGATTAATAGTGTGAGTCAGGCGTTGGTGTGGTTGGCGGGGAGTGTCTACGGTCGCAGTTGGGAGGAGGTATGGTCTGTTGCACCTTGGTTCGCGGTGTTGGTGCCCTTGGCTTTGGGGAAAGCGCGACAGCTGAATGCTTTAAATTTGGGCGATGATGTTGCCAAAGGGCTGGGTAGTTCGGTGGAATGGGAACGCGGCTGGTTACTTGCGATCGCTACCGCGTTGACGGGTGCGGCAGTGGCTACGGCTGGTACGATTAGCTTTGTTGGGTTAATGGCACCGCACATCGCCCGTCAATTGGTGGGTTCAACTCATGAGGGGTTAATTCCTGTCTCGGCAACGATTGGGGCAATGATTGTAGTGGTTGCGGATTTGCTAGGGCGATCGCTATTTGCTCCGACTGAACTTCCCTGTGGTGTCATTACAGCCGTGATTGGCGCTCCTTATTTTATCTATCTGTTGGTGCAAAACCGCAAACGATGAACCCAAAGATGAACCGACTCTCCACCCGCAGGCTCACCTTGGCTTATGAAGGTGTGCCAATTATCAAAAATCTTGATTTGGCAATTCCCGAAGGGAAAATCACCGCTTTAGTGGGTGCCAACGGTTGCGGTAAGTCTACACTGCTGAGGGGTTTGGCGAGATTGCTCAAGCCACGGAACGGGACGGTTTATCTGGATGCGGCTGATTTGTTCAAGTTATCCACGAAAGAGGTCGCCAAGCAACTGGGAATTCTTCCCCAAGGGCCAGTGGCACCGGAAGGGTTAACTGTGCGAGATTTAGTAGCGCTGGGGCGTTATCCTTATCAGAACTGGTTGCAGCAGTGGTCAAAAGAAGATGAGCGGTTGGTCGCGTTAGCCTTGGCAACGACTGGGATGACCGAATTGGCAGAGCGATCGCTCGATACGCTTTCCGGTGGACAGCGACAACGTGCTTGGATTGCAATGGCGCTGGCTCAGGATACAGAGATTTTACTTTTAGATGAACCCACAACTTTCTTAGACTTGGCGCACCAAATTGAGGTGTTGGATTTGCTTTTGGAGTTGAACCAGACGCAAGGACGAACGCTGGTAATGGTGTTGCACGATTTAAACCAAGCTTGTCGCTATGCAGATTACCTAGTAGCGGTAAAAGAAGGTTGCGTTTATGCCCACGGAACCCCGATGCAGGTGATGACCGAAGAAATGGTGCGCGAAGTATTTGGGCTGGGTTGTCGCATCGTGGAAGATCCCGTAGCCGGAACACCGATGTGTATTCCGCTGGGGCGGAAGCTGAAGATAAGCCAAGAGGCTGCCTTAAAGGGCGATCGCTTCACTGGAAACTGAGGGCGTAGAAACAAGTCGCGATCGCCCTTGGCGCAAGCGAAGCTATCGCGCTTTCACTTCCGCGTGCAACTGCGCCACAACACATTAAACTTTTGCAGTTAACGAGAATAATTTTCAACTATTCGTTAGGAAAATGATGATAAAATTTTTCATCAAGTATTTGCAAATCGCCCACAGCAAATCTCCCACAAGCTGGAATGGGGCTACACAAACAAAGCCTGCCGACCCAGGCTGAATTGAACCCGCGCAGGCGGACTTGGTTGAATAGAAGTGAAGCAACTTCTGCTCCCTTCTATTCACACTTGTTAATACAAAAATAAAATTTGAAGCCGTATTTTTTTGTTTTTTAAATTATCAATTTGTCAAGAACGTAATGTTAAATTTTCTTTCAGGGTGGTGTTTTATTAAAAAGCGTTTGCGTTCTCTTGATAAGTTGCAAAAAAGTAGTAGACGCTACGCAATCAGAGGTTTTCAAATAAAATTTTTCCGGATTTTCCCATTAATATTAGGTTTCATCTTTACTCTATTTTTGGGGAGCCAGAGTCTAAGCTTACCAGCAGCCTCGACTGAAATTCTCTGGGATACCTACGGCGTACCGCATATCTATGGCAAAGATGCAGGAAGTGCATTTCGTGCCTTTGGTTGGGCGCAGATGCAAAGTCATGGCAACCTGCTGTTGCGCCTCTACGGTCAGGCACGGGGACGAAGTGCCGAATACTGGGGAGAAGAGTACCTAGAGTCAGATAAATGGGTACAAACAATGGGAATTCCCGAACGTGCCAGCAAGTGGTATGAGTCGCAGAGTCCCGCTTTCCGCAGTTATCTGGATGCCTTTGCCGCAGGAATCAATGCCTATGCCAAGGAACATCCCGAACTGATTGATGATGAAGTGAAGGCGGTGCTGCCAATCCAGCCAGTAGATATCCTGGCTCACGAACAGCGGGTGATGAATTTTACATTTATTGTGAATCCGCAGATTGTTCAAAGCCTTGCCGATAACAAATCAATGGGTTCTAATGCGTGGGCGATCGCGCCGAAGCATTCTGCAAGCGGAAACGCGATGCTACTGGCAAACCCGCACCTGCCTTGGTCAGATTTATTTGTCTGGTACGAAGCCCAGATTACGGCACCAGGAATTGATGCTTATGGGGCGACACTCGTTGGACTTCCCGTACTCGCGATCGCATTCAACAATAATCTCGGCTGGACTCACACAGTCAATACCCATGACGGGTGGGACGCTTACGAACTGGAACTAAAAGACGGCGGCTATCGCTTCGACGGTAAGGTTCAAGCCTTTGAGACAGAAAAGAAAATCTTGAAGGTGAAGCAGCATGATGGCACACTGCGCTCAGAATCACTGGTCGTACAACGTTCCCTTCACGGCCCTGTTGTCGCAGGCAAGGAGGGAAAAGCCGTGGCATTGCGGGTTGTGGGGCTTGAGCAACCCGGAGCGTTGGAGCAGTGGTACTCGATGGCGCGTGCCACTAAACTGCCTGAATTTGAGGCTGCCCTAAAGCGGTTGCAGATTCCGATGTTCACGGTGATGTATGCAGACCGCGAGGGACATATCATGCACCTATTTAACGGGCAGGTGCCAATTCGCACATCTGGAAACTTTGAATACTGGGAAGGCATTATCCGTGGCGACACGTCTAAAACCTTGTGGACGAAAACGCATCCCTACCGCGATTTGCCCCGCGTCATTGACCCACCTAGCGGCTGGTTGCAAAATACCAACGATCCACCGTGGGCAACGACTTTCCCAGTAGCGTTAAATCCAGCAGATTTCCCGCCCTACATGGCACCGCATTTCATGCACTTTCGAGCGCAACGTTCCGCAAGAATGCTGGATGAGGATAAACAAATTTCTTTTGAGGAAATGATTCAGTACAAGCACTCGACACGCATGGAACTGGCAGATCGTTTCCTGGATGATCTAATTCCCGCTGCACGGCAGTATGGAGATAAATTAGCGCGTCGAGCCGCTGATGTGCTGCAAGCTTGGGATCGAAATGCGGATGCAGATAGTCGGGGTGGCGTACTCTTTTACCTTTGGGTGGAAGAGATGGAATTCGATAATGCATTTAGTACCCCCTGGAATGAGAATTCCCCGCGTACTACACCCGACGGTTTAGCAGATCCTCAGAGCGCAGTGAAGGTGCTTTCTACGGCAGCAGCCAAGGTGGAGGAGGCTTATAAAACCCTAGATGTCCCCTGGGGGGAAGTTTTCCGGCTGCGTTCTGAGGGTGTGGATTTGCCTGCCAATGGCGGTTCTGGAGACCTTGGCATCTTCCGCGTTGTTGATTTTGCCCCGAGGCAAGATGGTCGCTTTCAAGCGGTCGGGGGCGATTCTTACATCGCTGCGGTCGAGTTTTCTAACCCAGTCAAGGCGATGGCACTCATTAGCTACGGCAATGCAACTCAACCGCGATCGCTCCATATTAACGATCAGTTACCGCTATTTGCTCGAAAACAGTTGCGTTCAGTATGGCGATCGCGTCAGGATATCGTTGCTCATTTGGATGAGCGCAAGGTATTCTGAGGCGCATTCATGAAAATAAAGCCCCTAGCACTGATGCCAGGGGCTTTGTGCTTCCAGAAGCGATCGCTCCCGATCAAAAGCAAAGTCGTGAGTGTTACTTTCCAAGCGTGCTGATTGAGTCCAGTTCTCTAGAAAGGAATTGAAGCAGCAGGGGTTGAGCGGATTGCACAAAGAAATGGTCGCCGGGAAGCATTTGCAGTGAGAAGTCAGCGCTTGTCTGCTGTTGCCAAGCCTCAAGACGCTCAACGCTGACTTTGACATCCTGCAAACCACCAAAAGCAGTGATAGGACACTGAAGTGGCGGTTCGGTAGCATAAACATAAGTTTCAAGAACGGCAAAATCTGCCCGCAGGATGGGGAGAAGCAGTTCCATCAGTTCCACATTCTCTAGCACTGCTTCGGGAGTCCCGTTAAGACGGCGCAGTTCCTCGATAAAAGCGGGTTCTGGCAGGGCGTGGATGGGCGGCTCTTTTGCCGGGAGTTGAGGGGCGCTGCGACCGGATACAAACAGATGGACTGGACTCATCCCGTACTCTCTGCGGAGTAGACGAGCCACCTCGAAGCTGACGAGTGCGCCCATGCTGTGACCGAAGAAGGCAAATGGCTCGTCTAAGTATGGCAAAAGGGCGCGAGCGATCGCCTGCACCAGAGGTAAAGCCTGAGTAAATGGCGCTTCCAAAATCCGCTTTCCTCGTCCGGGAAGTTCGACAGCACAAACTTCGACACCCACAGGTAGACCCTGAGACCAGGTGCGAAAATTGAGCGCCCCACCACCAGCATAGGGAAAGCAGAACAGGCGCAGGCTGGAGAGAGGATTTGGCTTAGGACAATACATGATTGTTAAGAGTTGTTGCAGCGAATTCACCCACTGGGGGAGCATCCAGCAAACCGTTATCAATTAGGTAGGAAAAGTAGGGCGCAAACAACTCAGCCTCTAAGGGCGGACAAACAATAGAAGAACCGGCAAGCCCGTCTAGGGTATTCTGACAGTCAAACTGTAAAATTGCTGTAGTGGAGGCTGGTTCTTGTGATGTTGGTTGATTCATAAAATCCACTAGGGGAGACAAGGCATTTCCTGAAGATGTTTTAGCCGCCTCCAATAGTTCGCTGTGCCATTGATCGTATGAAACTTCCTGAAGGGGATAGCCAAACGAGCGAACCCAATTAATAACCTGGTTCCAATGGGCGGGATAGGGATTGACGATGTGAAAATCCTTGTTTAAGGATTCTTGCTGCTTGGATAGATAAGCGATCGCTCTACTCGCATAATCTATCGGAACTAAATTCACCATTGCATCACGCTTGGGAACGCTACCGAGTTGGATACAACCTTTTACCCATCTGAAGGTATTATCGCTTTTGTTGCAAAGCCCGGTTTGGCTATGCCAGGATATCCGTCCGGGTCTGTAAATACAGACCGGAATTCCGCGATCGCGTGCAATCGTTGCTAACTTTTCGGCAACCCATTTACTCTGAGCGTAACCAGTATCTATCACTTCCTCAGAATTGATAGAATCCTGTTCTCGAATGACCCTGACTCCAGAACCGCCCGCCGGAGAAACAGCATTAGTGCTAGAAATAAAATGCACTGGCTTAAGTTTAATTAAACTTGCCAATCTCAAAACTTCCTGAGTTCCCAGTACATTGGCAGCTTTAAGGGCAGAGTAAGGAAAAGTAAAATTAACCAATGCACCATTGTGATAGATGACATCGATTTTGCTAGCCATTTCTTGAAATTGTTCATCTGAAAGCCCCAAAAGCGGTTTAGACAGCTCTCCCATAACAGGGATAATTCTGGAGCTTAAATTTTCCTCCCAAAGTGAATAAGATTCCAGGCTGTTTTGTAGCCGTTTTTTACCATTCTCTGCATTAGCGGAACGTACCAAGCAATAGATATCTGCTTGAGTTTGTTGCAAAAGTTCGTATAGTAAAAAAGTTCCTAAAAATCCGGTGGCTCCAGTTAAAAAGATGCTACTAGGTTCAGCCATAGCCTCAGTAAGTATAGAGCTAGGGCGAATTGTCGGATCTAAGACAGCTTCAGCGTTGAGATTTAAATTCGAGGCGGGAGTTACAAAAGGAATTGTCCCCTGTTTTATCTCAATGCTTTTCCCTAAATCGGCGATGGTAGGAGCATCAAAAAAATCGCGTAAGGTCAGTTCTATCTGGAAAGTTTCTCGCACCTTGGCAAGCAACTGCGGGATGAGTAAAGAGTGTCCCCCTAGGTCGAAGAAATTGTCATAAATCCCTACCTTTTCCAGTTTGAGAAGTGGAACCCAAATTCCAGCCAGTACCTCCTCAACGCTGTTGCGAGGAGCTACAAACGTATCTGCTACGGGTTTTATTGTCTCCGGTGCTGGCAGTGCCAAACGGTCTATTTTGCCATTTGGAGTGAGTGGCAACGCTTTCAGTATCACGAAAGCAGAAGGCATCATGTATTCGGGTAGCTTCTCTTTGAGGAAGGAACGCAGATCGTTATCGTTAATGAATGCTGAATTTGAAACGATATAAGCCACTAAACGCTGTCCCACATCCTCTCGCAGCAAAACAATACTCTGGCGTACAGATGGATGTTGCGACAGTACCGCTTCAATTTCTCCTAACTCTATACGGAAACCCCGAAGCTTCACCTGGTCGTCAATTCGTCCCAGAAACTCGATGTTTCCATCTGGCAAATAGCGAGCTAAGTCTCCAGTTTTGTAAAGGTGGGATTCAGACCTCTCCCCCTTCCCTTGGCTGGAAGTCTGTCGGGGGGTTTGGTTTTGATTAAACGGGTTGGCAATAAACTTTTGCGCTGTGAGTTCCGGTCGATTCAGATAGCCTCGCGCCAAACCAGCACCACCGATGTATAACTCACCCGGTACGCCAATCGGAACTGGCTGAAGATGAGCATCCACGATATAAATCTGCGTGTTTGGGATTGGACGACCTAGAGGAACTGTTTCAGAATTCCGCTCCCCTTTCTGACCCGCTACTTGATAGGTAAGTACGCCTACCGTTGCTTCTGTTGGTCCGTAATGATTGAAGATTTGACAGTCGGCAGCTAGTTTTTGAATTGTCTCAATCAAATTCCAAGTTAAAGCTTCACCACCTAGAATTAATCGCTTTCTAGGCAAGATATGTGCGGAATTAGAAGTCAGTAAAGCAGATAGATGGGAGGGGACAATTTTGAGGCAATCAATCGGATGGTTTTGAAAGTAATTTGCCAGTGCTTCTGAGTCAGTTGCGCGTTCTTGGGAGACTATATGGAGACACCCACCCGTACACAAAGCCGGGAAAACAACGGTATGACCTAAATCGGCGGCGAAGGTGGAAATAATGGCATAACTTGCACCTGCTGGCAAATCTAGTCTATTAATAATACCGTTGAGATAATTTAGTAGTTGTTGATGCTCGATGGCAACTCCTTTAGGTTTGCCAGTGGAACCGGAGGTGTAGATTACATAAGCGAGGTTCTGTACGCTTGCCTTAGCGGGCAAATTTCGGTCGCTTTCTTGAGCGATGGTATCGCCCTCTGTATTCAAACAAACTATTTGTCTTGCTTCGTCGCTAAATTTATTGACCAAATCCTGTGTGGTTACAAGCACTGAGACTTGAGCATCTTGCAACATTAAAGCTAGGCGTTCTGTCGGCATTGCCGGATCTAGGGGAAGATACGCGCCACCAGCTTTAAGAATGCCTAGGATTCCTATCACCATCTCTAGGGAACGTTCAACGCAAATACCGACTACGACTTCTGGTTTAACTCCCAACTCTTGCAGGTGATGTGCTATTTGGTTGGCACGCGCATTGAGTTCTCGATAGGTTAATTGCTGATTTTCAAATACAACGGCAATGTTGTCTGGGGTGCGTTCCGTTTGTTTTTCAAACAGTTGGTGGATGCACTTAGATCGGGGGTAATCGGCTTGAGTATTGTTGAATTCAACTAATAATTGGTGTCGAGAGCGATCGCTGAGTATATTTAACTCACCAACTGCGATTTCTGGGTTGTTAGCAGCACTTTCTACTAAGGCATGAAATTGTTCTGCCAAGGCTTGAATCACCTCTAGACCGATGATGCCAGCATCATAGTCAAACTTTGCACTCAGCGACTCATCCCGACGCACGCAAGAGAGTTTGACTTTGAAGCGATCGCAGCAGACATACTGCTGGTAAATCGAAAATGATAAATTGCTAGCAGAATACGTGTTTAGCTGTTCTTCAAACTCGAAACCAAAGGGGAAAACGGATAAGGCTGCATTCCTAATATTTTCCTGACAGAAATACTCTTGCCAGTTATCGGCATCACTTACAGACTGCTGAACTTGTTGTAATATTTCACTGAGTTTCAAGCTATCTTCTAAATGAGTGCGAAGTGGTATAAATTTGGCAAACAGTCCTAAAGCTGACTCTAATTCTTCATATTTCCGACCACTAAAAGCAGTGCTAACGATAATATCTGGCTGTCTAGTTAGTCGCCAAAGTAGAGTTTTCCAGCAAGTGAGTAAAACGGCTGAAATAGAAGTATTGTATTTTTGCGCGATCGCTGTAATCTTGGCAACTAAATCCGGCTCAATCTGACCCTCAATAGAGTTGAGTTCAAAGTTACCTGGGAAACCAAGCAATTTATTCTCTAAAGGTAGCTTCAAATTAGCCAAGTTAGCGAAATCTTGCTGCTTCCAGTATTCTTTCCCTGTTAAATCTTCTTCATCCTCAAGCAATTGATTCTGCCACTCGGAAAATTGCACGTATTGTACAACTTCTTCCTCGGCTATTTCCTCACCTTGAAGACTGGCGGTGTATCCTTGACTAATTTCTTGTACCAGATTCTTCAATGTCCAACTGTCGGCGCAAAGGGAAGGCAAAGTAACAATTAAAATATGTTGGTCATCCGACAGAGTAATTAAAGATGCACGTAGCAGCGAACCAGCGGATTCGGAAGTAGAAATTGAGTCTCTTTCTTCTTGAAGAATTGCCTCGATTTTTGCTTCTTGTTCCTGGGGATTGCAATTGCTTACATTGATGGAATGCCAAGAAGTGATGTTGAAGCGATCGCTGATGACTTGGATCGGTATTTTTATCCCTGGTTCTCGATGGAAACTTGTCCGGAGAATTTCGTGCCGATTGATAATTTTCTGAATAGCTTCTTTTAAGGCTCTTGTCTTGAGATTGCCTTCTATCAAAATGGCACATTGAGCGCAATAAGCGGCGCTATCTTGTTGCAATAGCCAAAGATAATTTTGTTGAGGAGATAACCGAAATCCATTTATGGTTTGCATTTTTAATGCTCTCACTATGCACGTTAATTGATTTGTAAAAGAAGTTAGACTCGTTACCAAATAAAATTTGGTTATGAAACCGCAAAAAAATATTTGAACTTTTTGGCAAAACTCTATTTAGGCGTTAAGGCAATAACGCAAATGTTGCTAACTTTTCTTTGCGGTTCCTTTGCGGTTCCTTGGCGATCCTTTGCGTTAAAAAGCCTCTCTTTTAATTTCTGGGTCAGTTGTCATTTCCCCCATCGCTACCACAATCTTCCGCGAACCTGTAAATGGGTTGCGGCTGTGTGCAGCTAACATATTATCTAGCATTAATATGTCTCCCTCCTGCCAAGGGAAACTAACAGATGCCTGTCGATAAATTTCTTGAATTTCTGCTATTACTGAATCTTCAATGGTCGTGCCATCTCCGTAATAGACATTCCGGGGCAGGTTTTCTTCTCCAAATACAGATAATAAAGAGGTGCGGACTGCTGGATCTAAGCAGGAGACATGGTGCAAGAAAAGTTGATTAAAAAATACCGTCTCTCCCGTTTTTGGGTGCTTGGATATCGCCAGACGAATTTGGCGAGTTCTCAACCCATTGTCTTCTCTCCACTCAAATTCGATTGCAGCTTTTCGGCAATAATCCTCTACCACACTTTTATCGGTCGTTCTAAAAAACTCTTGCCAGCTAACATCTAATCCGTTTGTATAGTTACGGACGTACATAATTTGCTTTTCGGCAAATATTTCTTTAAGTTGGGAGTCGAGTAGCTGGTAAACTTTGCGACAGTCAATAATGGGGGTTTCTCCGCCTTGCTGTGCAGCTTTGACACAGAAAAACCAAATTTTTAAAGGCCAACGGTGTAAATGCGAACTCTCATTATGAAACAAGATAGCTTTATCCGCCGGATAAGGAGTCGAACCGTAAACTCGCCCGCTAACTCCTTCACGGGGTAAGTCTCCATATTCCCCAAATAGCTGGGGACAAATGGCTTGGGCAAATTGCTCAAAAACGGACACTAAAGGTTCATTAAAGCCTCGAAACAGGATTGCTCCATGTTGTAATAACTTGGTTTGGATGAATTCTTGGTTATTTTTTGCCCAGTCAATGATATCCACCTCGTTTACCGCAGGTTTGAGAACCAAGGGGAATGTTTCCCCGACTTGTAAATCTTCAGTTTTGACTAATTCGCCTTTGGGCAGAGTAACTGCTTTAGGTTTGATGTTTTTGAACTTACTGAAATTACTCTTTTCGCGTTTGACTTCTTGCATGGCTTGTTGTTTTTTTTCAGCTTCGGTAACTATTTCTAAACGATTGAGGCGCGTATCCGGCTGTGCGACGATGCTGTTGAGGAGGGTTTCAAAATGAGCGGATAGGCGCGCGATCGCATCCGCATCAAATAAATCGGCGTTGTACTTCCAACTGCCAACAATGCCATTCTTTGTTTCTGACACGAACAGCACTAAATCAAATTTCGCTGTCCCGCCCTCTACTTCAATTGGGGTTAAAGTTAAACTCGAAAGTTCTAAAGTGGGTACGGGCGTATTTTGCATCACGAACAACACTTGAAACAGGGGAGTGCGGCTCAAATTCCTTTCAGGACGCAGTTCCTCGACCAACTTCTCAAAAGGCAAGTCTTGATGGACATAAGCTTTTAAAGTAATGTCGCGCACTCGCTTCAGCAATTCGCGGAAACTGGGGTTGCCACGCAGATCGGTGCGTAAGACCAAAATGTTGACAAAGAAACCAATCAACGATTCAGTTTCAACTTGAGTGCGATTGGCGACATCGGTGCCAACAATGATGTCATCCTGACTGGTGTAGCGGTGCAGCAGTGTCTGAAAGGCTGCCAGCAGCGTCATGAAGAGAGTTACACCTTCTTGGCGGCTGAGTACATTTAGTGCCCCAGACAGCTTTGGAGATAGCTCAAAGGATTGAATGCCAGCTTGAAAAGTAGAAGCAGCCGGTTGTTTGGTGGGTAGTTTAATCTGGGGCGGATTGTGACCTAACTGCTGCTTCCAGTAATCAAGTTTGGCTTCCAAAACCTCCCCTTGCAGCCATTGTCGTTGCCAAACCGCATAGTCTGCGTACTGTATGGGCAATTCGGGCAGTGGCGAGGGTTTCCCGGCGCAAAAGGCTTCGTAGAGGGTCGCCACTTCCCGGATCAGTACCCCCATCGACCAGCCATCAGCAATGATGTGGTGCATGGTCAGCAGTACCGCATTCTCTGCCTCATCCAGTTGTAATAACGTGACGCGCAGCAAGGGCAATTGAGTAAGGTCGAAAGGTCGTTGCGCTTCCTCTGTGGCAAGTCGCAGCACAGAGGCTTCTCTTTCAGTCGGCGGCAACTTTCGCAAGTCTATTACTGGCAGTTTGAAAGCCGCAGAGGGGATAATTACCTGAATAGGTTGTCCTGCTTCCGTCGCAAAGGTTGTCCTTAAAGCTTCGTGACGCTGGATAATCGCCTGAAAGCTTTGCTCTAGCGCTACGATATTGAGCGCACCGACCAGACGCACTGCTGCCGAAATGTTATAGGCAGAATCGCCTGGATTTAATTGGTCGAGGAACCACAATCGCTGTTGAGCAAAAGAAAGGGGCAGTTTCCCCTCCCGCGCAACTGGCACCAGAGGCGGAACCTGAAGATTTTCTTGGGCGCGACAAGCTGTTTCAATCCGTTCTGCCAAACCAACGACTGTAGGCGACTCAAACAGAGAACGCAGGGGAATTTCAACTTGAAAGGCTTCCCGGAGGCGAGAAATTACCTGAGTTGCCAGCAGCGAGTGTCCGCCTAAGTCAAAGAAGCGATCGCGCATACCGACTTGCTCTAAACCGAGAACTTGAGTCCAAATCCCTGCGACAACTTCCTCAATGGCGGTGCGGGGAGCAATATAGGCGCTTTCTAACTCTGGTCTAGCGGTGTCGGGTTCTGGCAATGCGCGACGGTCAATTTTTCCGTTGGGTGTTAGAGGAATTGCCTCTAGCAGTACAAAGCTAGAAGGCACCATGTAATTAGGTAGCTTCTCCTTGAGAAATGAGCGCAGTTGTACGGGTGTCGTTGCAGCTTCTTGCTTCAGTACGACATAAGCAACCAAACACTTGTCGCTAGAATTGTCTTCTCTAGCAATCACGACAGCTTGCTGCACGCCTGGATGTTGGCTTAGTACCGCTTCAATTTCGCCCAGTTCGATACGGAAGCCACGCACTTTAACTTGGTGGTCGATGCGTCCCAAATATTCCAATTCACCATTCGGCAGATATCTCGCTAAATCTCCAGTTTTGTACAGTAATTCAGACTTTTCTGACTTCTCTAAAAATGGATTGGGAATGAACTTCTCGGCTGTCAGTTCAGGTCGATTTAGGTAGCCTCTGGATAAACCTTTGCCGCCGATATACAGTTCACCCGTAACACCCACTGGGACAGGCTGTAGATGGGTATCGAGTATGTAAACTTGCGTGTTGGCAATGGGACGCCCGATGGAAACGCAAGCGTCGCTACTTTCAACTGGATGAATAGTAGACCAAATCGTGGTTTCGGTAGGGCCGTACAAGTTCCACAAGCGATCGCCTCGTACGAGCAATTGAGCGGCGAGTTGTCGAGGTAAGGCTTCGCCACCACAGAGGATTTTCAAGTTCTTACTACCCTGCCATCCTGCTGCCAAAAGCAGTCGCCAAGTAGCAGGCGTTGCTTGCATGATGGTCGCCCCAGAATTGGTTAATGTTGTTAACAACTGTGCGCCGTCCGATGCGATTTCACGGGGTACTACGACAACGCGAGATCCTACAGTTATGGGGAGGAATATTTCCAGCGCCGCAATATCAAAAGATAAGGAGGTGACAGCTAATAAAATATCTAGCTCGGTTATTTCTAATTTCTGACCCATAGAAATTAGAAAATTGACTACACAGGCGTGGGAAATTTGTACACCTTTGGGTCGTCCGGTTGAGCCTGAAGTGTAGATAACGTAAGCTAAGTTGGAGGGATTTTGAACTAAATTTGGACTGCCCATTTGTAGGCTTTCCCAATCGTCCAAGCATACAACCTCGGCATTATGCGAGGGTAGGGTATTTAACAGCCGCTTTTGGGTTAATAACACCGAAACTTGAGCATCCTCTAACATGAAAGCAAGACGCTCTGGGGGATAGGCTGGATCTAGGGGTAGGTAGGCTCCACCTGCTTTGAGAATGCCCAGCAATCCCACGACCATTTCTAGGGAACGTTCTACACAAATTCCCACTAAAACTTCTGGCTTCACGCCGAGTTTTTGTAGATGATGCGCTAGTTGATTTGCCTTGGCATTGAGTTCGGCATAGGTGAGTTGCTGGTTTTCAAAAATAATGGCGATCGCGTCTGGTGTTCGTTCCACTTGTTCTTCAAACAACTGGTGCAGACAGCGATCCGTCGAGTCGTTCGTGTGAGTATTGTTCCACTCCACTAACAACTGATGCCGTTCGGGTTGCGTTAAAAATGGCAAAGTGGAGATAGAGCGATCGCTATTGGCAACAATACTTTCTAACAACGTTTGAAAATGTCCTGCCATCCGCTGTACGGTGCTGGCATTAAACAATTCTTTGTTGTATTCAAATACTCCTGTAAGACCTCCTGCTTCCTGAGATAAGTTGAGTACCAAATCAAATCTTGCCGTTTGACTCTCCATCTCTTCAAGACTGAGAGAAACTCCCGGCAATTCTAAAGTTTGTGTCGGCACATTACGGAGAGCAAATAACACTTGAAACAGCGGATTACGGCTCAAATCCCGATCCGGCTGCAACACTTCTACCAGTTTCTCGAAGGGCAAATCCTGGTGGCTGTATGCTCCCAACGCCACCTCGCGCACCCGTCCTAACAACTCCTTAAAAGTAGGATTATTCGATAAATCAGTCCGCAGAACTAAAGTATTCGCAAAAAAGCCAATAATTCCTTCTAGTTCGGCACGGTTGCGGTTGGCAATTGGCGAACCAACTAAAATATCCTCCTGTCCGGTATAACGATAAAGCAACGTTTTGAACGCCGCCAGCAAAACAATGAATAAAGTCGCTCCTTGCTGCTGACCTAGTTTAGTCAGTGCCTCAGTCAGCGCCTTGGACAAAACAAATTTTTCCTCTCCGCCTTGGAAGGTTTGCACCGCAGGTCGCGGTCGGTCTGTCGGCAAATCTAGTACGGGAAGATTGCATCCTAATTGCTTTTTCCAATAAGCAATCTGGGTTTCTAAAACTTCTCCTTGTAGCCACTGTCGCTGCCAAAATGCAAAGTCTGCATATTGAATACTTAATTCAGGAAGGGGTGAAAATTTGCTACTAGAGAAAGCTTTATAAAAGGTGACTAACTCTTGAATAAATATCCCCATTGACCACCCATCTGAAACAATGTGGTGCATCGTAAATAACACCACATACTCGAATTGGCTCAGATGCAGCAGGCTAACTCGCAGCAAAGGTGCCTGTGTGAGGTCAAAGGGTTTTTGCGCTTCTGCGGTGGCTAATTGCCGTACTGCTTGCTCTCGTTCGGTGTTGGGAAGTTCCCGCAAATCGACGAATGGAAGCGTTAATTTCAACTGTGGGGTAATGACTTGAACGGGGTGTCCATCAACTGTCGTGAAGACAGTTCGCAAGGCTTCGTGACGCTCGATAATTGCGTTGAGGCTGTGTTCGAGAGCGATCGCATCCAACGTTCCCTTAACCCGCACAGCCGCAGGGATGTTATAGCTGGTATTTCCCGGCTCTAATTGGTCGAAAAACCACAACCGCTGTTGAGCAAATGACAAGGGAAACGAGTTAGAATCCCGGTTTTGGCGGGGGATTTGGGTTGATACGATCGGCTCTTTTTTCTGATTAAGCCGTTTTAGCAGCAATTCGCGTTTTTCTGGAGAAAGTCCGGCGATGCGAACGACGAAGTCGTCGCGCTTCGCTTCGCTTAAATTACTCATTTGCCTACTCCTTCCTTAGCCAAAACTTCTCGAACTTCTTCCTCCGAGATTTCCTCTAACTCTGCTAACATTTGAGCCATCATTTCCTCATCGGTCTGTTCAGCAAGTTTTTGCGCGATCGCGACTGCTAAATCCGCGACAGTGGGAGAGTCGAAAAACTGCCGCAAGGGAAACTCCACATTAAAGGCGTCACGTAATCGGGAAATCACCTGAGTTGCTAGCAGCGAATGTCCTCCTAGCTCGAAAAAATTGTCGTAAATACCCACTTGTTCAATCCCGATGGCTTCAGCCCAAATTCCAGCTAATATCTCCTCCACATTGGTGCGGGGAGCAACAAACGTTCCTGCTAACTCTGGTCGAATTTGCTCAGGTACTGGCAGTTTTTTCCGATCCACTTTCCCATTAGCAGTTAAAGGCAGAGTCTTTAAAATCACAAAAGCTGAAGGCATCATGTATTCCGGCAACTTCGCTTTTACAAAAAAACGTAAGTCACCCATTAGATTTGATTGACTGGCTTCTTCTCTACTCCCCTGCTGCTGACTCAAAACCGAATAAGCAACTAAACGCTTGTCCCCAGGCAAATCCTCGCGAACTACAACCACAGCCTGTTCTACGGCGGGATGCTGCCTTAGCACTGCCTCAATTTCTCCCAATTCGATGCGGAAGCCCCGGATTTTTACTTGATGGTCAATTCGTCCCAGAAACTCAATGTTTCCATCCGGTAAATAGCGAGCCAAGTCTCCAGTTTTATAAAGTTTTGAGTTTTGAGTTTTGAGTTTTGAGTTTTCTTCTGACTCCTGACTTTTGATATCAAATCCGTTTACCGCATCAGGAAAGCACCCCACCCCCAACCCCTCCCCGCAGGCGGGGAGGGGAGCCGGAGCCGTAGGCTGTGGCGAGGTGGGGTTCAGAGGAAATGCTGGTTCATGAAGGGGACTTGATATGACTCCTGAATTCTTTAAAAATGGGTCCGAAATGAATCTTTTGGCGGTTAGTTCCGGCTGGTTTAAATAACCTCGCGCTAAACTCTCTCCACCAATGTAAATCTCGCCAGATACACCAATAAGCACAGGCTGGAGATGATTATCTAGGATATAAATTTGGGTATTTGCTAAAGGACGACCGAGTGGAACTGTCTTTGAAACATTAGCTACGTTCCCACTCTCCACCTGATAGGTAAGTACGCCGACCGTTGTTTCTGTTGGCCCGTAGTGATTGAGAATGCGACATGAGGGAGCTAAGTTCTGGACTTTCTCAATCAAACCCCAACTAGATGCTTCCCCACCTAAAATTAATCGCTGACGAGGCAAAATAAATTCTGGTTGAGAGGATGTCAGTAAAGCCGATAAATGAGAAGGAACTATCTTGAGGCAATCAATTGGATGCTGCTGGAAATATTGCGATAGCGCTTCAGCATCGGCGGCGCGATCTTGGGAGATGATGTGCAGACATCCTCCCGTACACAAAGAGGGGAATAAGACTGTATTTCCCAAGTCGGCAGCAAAGGTAGAAACCATTGCAAAACTGGCACCATCGGGAAGATCCAATCTTTCACAAATGCCATTGAGATAGTTGAGAATTTGTCGATGTTCTACCGCAACGCCTTTGGGTGTTCCGGTAGAGCCGGAGGTGTAAATTATATAGGCAAGATTTTCGACTGTGGCAACTGATTCTAAGTTGCGATCCGAAGGCTGCGCGGTAGCGCAATCGCTCTCTTGTTGCATTTCAGACTCGGAATCTAAGCAGAAAATGCTAGCTGTCGAGTCGGGAAGATTTTTGACTAACTGTTGTTGCGTTAACAACACCTTTGCCTGCGTATCTTGCAGGATGAACGCTAGACGATCCGATGGCAAGGTGGGTTCAAGGGGGACATAAGCTCCCCCAGCTTTCAGCACTCCCAAGAGTCCAACAACCATCTCTAGGGAGCGTTCTAGATAAAGACCGACTAAAACTTCTGGTGCAACACCCAGCTTTCGCAAGGAATGAGCGAGTTGGTTTGCGCGTTGATTTAACTGTTGATAAGTGAGTTGTTCGCCTTCGTAAACGAGCGCGATCGCGTCCGGCGTTTTTTCAACCTGTTGCTCAAATCGTTGATGTATTCCCTGAAATTGAGGAAAATCAATCTTGGTATTGTTAAACTCAATTAGAAGTTGCTGGCGTTCTACGTTGCTGAGAATACCTAACTCACTAATCGCAACATCTGGAGTTTCGAGGATACTATCAACTAAAGTGCTAAAGTTTTCAGCTAATCGCTGAATATCCGCTTCATCAAATAAGTTTGCGTCGTAGTGGAACTCGATACTCAAAGAGTCATCCCGCTCAACGCCAGCCAGTTTGATTTTGAAGCGATCAATACAAATATACTGCCGTTCAATTGAAAAGGTAACGCTATTAGCAGAATATTTATCAGCCGCTTGATTAAATTCAAAACAAACTGTGAAAAATGATGAATCTGGCGATGCGTTCAAATCCCAGCTAAAGTATTCTTGCCATTGGTAAACTTCTTGTTGCGCTTGATGAACTCTTTGCAGTAAGTCAACAAATGAAAGCTTTGGTTCTAAATGGCTTTGAATCGGTAAATATTTGGCAAACAATCCCAGCGCTGATTCCAATTCCTCGTATTTTCGACCATCGAAAGCTGTCCCAATTACCAAACAGCCAGATTTGGTGAGCCGCCAAAGCAAAATTGTCCAGCAAGTCAGAAGGAATGACGACACAGTTCCATTCTTACTCACGAATGCTGTTATTTCGGCTACTCGGTCGGGATTGATTGTCTTTGTAATAAATCGCGGTTGAAAATTTGCTGGTTCTGAAACTAACTTTTCAAACGGTAGCTCGATATTTAACCGTGCAAAAAAGTCTTGTTTTCCCCAATAGTTTCGTCCCGCTTCCGTGTCTTCTCCTTCTAGCAATTCATTCTGCCATTCGGAGATATCTGCATACTGCATTATTTCATCGTCGAGTTCCGTACCGAGACAGCAAGCAGCGTATGTCCGGCTAATTTCTTTTGCTAAATGCTGTAAAGTTGCAGCATCGGCACAAAGACCCGGTAAATTAATCAGCAAAATATGCTTCTGCTCGGACAGAGTAATTAAGGATAGGTGTAATAGCGAATCTTGCTCAAAATTGCAGTGTTCATTACTTATTTTGTTAAAAAGCGCTTCCAGTTGTTTTTTTTGCTCTTGGATATTGCTAGAACTCAAATCAATAGATTGCCAGTTAATAGAGCTGCTATCTGAAATAACTTGTAAGGGAATCGTCATTCCAGGTAGACAGCGAAAATGGGTGCGAAGGATTTCATGTCGATTAACAATTTTTTGCAAGGATGCTTTCAACATCTCTACATTAAGAACGCCTTCAAGTAAAAGATAGTACTTCGCTTGATAAGCTTGAAGTGAATTAAGTTTTTGCAAACCCCACAGGCGCTTTTGTTGGGGAGATATGTGAAAGCCTTGAATGATTTCATTTTGCATTTCTAGAACTTTATTATCCATTTTTAAAACTCATCTATTCTGGATTAAATATGTTTTCTGCTAAAAGGTTCAGCCATACCTACAACAACTTTGCGCGAACCGACGAAGGGTGTTCTTCCGTGAGCCGTTAACATATTGTCGAGTATCAGAATATCTCCTGTTTGCCAAGGAAACATCACAGTTTCTTGGCGATAAGCAGAACGAATTTCCTCTAAAACTTCGGGTTCAATGGGGGAACCATCTCCGTAATAAGTGTTGTAGGGAAGCTCAATTTCCGAAAACGCTAACAATGCTTGACGAACTTTTGGTTCTAGAGTTGATACGTGAAAGAAAGCTGCATGATTAAACCAAACTGTTTCACCAGTTTTCGGGTGGTTAACTACCGCCGGACGAATTTGGCGAGTTCTCAGCTTGTCGCCTTCTTTCCAGTCCATCTCAATACCGTTCTCATGACAGTATGCTTCGACAACGGTTTTATCTGAAGTTTGAAACGCTTTTTGCCAGGGAAGTCCGAGTCCAGCGCCAAAGTTGCGAACGTACATCACTTGTGTTTGGAGAAAGCGATCGCGTATTTTAGGGGAAATGCGATCGCAGACTTTCCGAATATCCGCTATTGGCGTTTCTCCACCTTGTTCCGCAGGCTTTACGCAGTGGAAATAAACTTTTAAAGGCCATGTATTGGCGTAGGAAAGTTCGCTGTGAAGAAAGATAGTTTGGTCGGCTGGATAGTCGGTGGAAGTATAAACATTGTCCTTCACCAGAGTCCGCGGCGACGAACCATCTTGATACGGTAAAAGTTTACCATCAGAAGTGGCTTTGACGAACTGCTCGAATACTTCAATCCCCTTAATTTTGAAGTTGCGGAAGAGTATTCCCCTGTACTTGAGAAGTTGAGTTTCTAGGAACGAACGATTATTCTGCGCCCAAGTAATTAAATCCAATCCGTCTACCATTGGTTCGATAACGAGCGGTAAAGGTTGGTTAGATTGTAGAGGTGCTGCTTTAATCAATTCATCCTCAGAGACAGTAATTGATTTTCTTTGGGCAGTTCCTACTTTTTTAAGGCTGAGTTTGGGCGATTCTGAGGGTTTCATTAGACTTCTTACAAAAGTGTGCTTTTTCCGTAGTACTGCCAGGAATTTAAATTCCTGGCTCATAGCCAAAGTCGGTTTAAAGCGACTAAATCTTGAATGTATTAGTCCGTTTTAATGGACTTCTGCTATTAGCTCGGAAATTGATTTCCGCGCGTTTCTATCCGTGCATTGCCTTGCGTTTGACTCGCTTTAACTTTTGCAGACTTGTCTGTGCTAGTTCTTTTTCTTGGGCGATTTGCTGTTGTTGTTCAGCTTGCGCGATCGCACTTGCAAGTTGTTCTAATCGAATGTCTGGTTGGGCCACGGCTTGTCGCAGAATAGCTTCTAAATTTCCGACGATTCGAGCAATGTTTGCGGCATCAAATAACTCGGTTTTGTACTCTAATGAGCCTCTTAAACCTGCGGCTGTCTCCGTTAACCCCAGCCTTAAGTCGTATCGCGCGATACCGCTGTAAAAGTCAACTGGACTAAGCGTTAATTTCGGCAGTTTCACATTTGGGATGGGGGCATTTTCCAGCGCAAACCAGACTTTAAATAAGGGAAATTCACTTTGTTTGCGATTGGGTTGTAGCGCTTCTACTAGCTTCTCAAAGGGCAAATTTTGGTGAGCATAAGCGCCTAAAGTGACTTCGCGCACTCGTGCTAATAATTCTCGAAAACTGGGATTTCCAGATAAATCAGTGCGAAGAACTAAAGTGTTGACAAAGAATCCAATTAGTGGCTCTAGTTCAACGCGATCGCGATTGGCAATCGGGGAGCCGATGAGGATATCTTGCTGTCCCGTGTAGGCATAGAGCAAGGTTTTAAACGCCGCCGAAAGCGTCATAAATAAGGTAGCTCCTTCCCGCCGATTAAAAGCTTGAATTGCATCGCTCAAATCTTTGGGGAAAGCAAAATTATGGATGGCACCTCGATTTGACTGAACGGCGGATCTAGGGCGATCGCTCGGTAATTCTAATGGTAAATTACCGCTTAATTGCTGTTTCCAATAACTTAAATGTTTTTCCAGCACCTCTCCTTGGAGATATTGCCGCTGCCAAACCGCAAAATCGGCGTATTGAATCGGTAATTCAGGCAGCAAAGAAATTTCCCCAGTCGTAAAAGCTTTGTAGAGTTCAGTCACTTCTTGCAACATCACTCCAATTGACCACAAATCAAAGATGATATGGTGCAGAACTAAAACTAAAATATGTTCTTCCTCACCGAGTTGCAGCAGTTGAATCCGAAACAGCGGTGCTTGAGTTAAATCGAAGGGCTTTAATGCTTCTTGGGAAATTAGTTGTTGAATTTTTCCTTCTCGCTCCGCCTCTGGAAACGCTTGAACATCGATAACAGGAAATGTCACTGTCAGAGTAGGAGCAATTTCTTGAATCGGTTGCCCTTCCATCACGAAACGGGTACGAAATATTTCGTGTCGCCGCACAATTTCGTTAAAGCTTTGCTCTAGCGCTGCAACGTCCAATTGCCCTACCAGGCGAACTGGTGCAGGAATATTATAGTCAGGCGAACCGGGTTCTAGGTTATCGAGAAACCACAGTCTTTGTTGAGCAAAAGATAGTGGTAGTGGCTGATTGCGGGAAACACGCGGAATGGAACTAGAATCTATTTGTTTTGCTTGCTGAGTTGAGGAAATTACTTCAGCTAATTCTGCAACAGTTGGTGATTCAAATAAAGTCCGTAGCGGTAATTCGACTTGGAAAGTTTCCCGCAGCCGGGAAGTTACTTGCATGGCGAGTAACGAGTGACCGCCTAATTCAAAGAAGTTATCAGAGGAACCTACCTGCTGTAGATTTAGAATTTGGGCATAAATATTGGCAACTGCTTGCTCAATGGGTGTACGCGGCGCAACAAAAGTTTTTTCCAAATCTGGGCGAATTTGGCTAAGAGTAATGAGCGATCGCCTATCGATTTTACCATTCTGATTTAGGGGAAATTCATCCAGCAGGATAAAGTTAGAAGGCACCATATATTCCGGCAACTTTTCCTGTAGATAATCGCGCAATTGAGGAACCAATTCACGAGTTAGTTTTCCTTGCAGCGGATTATTCGCATAGTTTCTCCAAGGTTTTAGTTTGCCACTTGTTTCCAAGAATGCTGGTAATTTGTCTGGAGATGCCAAGGTTTTATGCACAAATACTGCATCGTAATGATCGCCAGAATAATTAAGCTGAATGCAGTAAGATAAGTCTTGACCTAGAGCTAGAATCTCTTCAGATTCAATCCCATCTTCTGTATTGCTTTCTTGCAGTGATTTTCGCAAATCGGCAACAGTTTCTCCTCCATCATTTTCAGCTAGCAATTCTAAAGTTTTCATCTCAGATAGCAGACGCGCATTAGGAATTCCCGTGATTCCCAAAATCTCTGGGTTGGTTTCTTCCAGTAACTGACGAATACCAAGAGTCGGATTTTGCTTCTGCCAATTTAGCCAAGGGAAATCTTGCAAACAATCGACTTCAGCACCGACTCGAAGAATCACATCGTAGCGAAACTTGGTCAATTCATTCTGGTATTTACCTGGTTTGGGTTGAATTTGGACGTGACTAATTTTGGAAAATTCATGCTTCAGTGCCCTGAAAAATTCCGGATCGATAATTAGTTCCTGCTCTTGTTGTAAGCGTTTTTGGATGCGCTGCCGTAATTCAGTTATAGAAAGGTTAGAGGGAGCTTGATGCAGTTGTACAGAAGTATGGAAAGCTTCTAATAGCGGCAAACTACGCACATCCCCAATGAAGATAGAACCACCTGGTTTCACAGCATTTACAGCGCCTTCCAAGACGCGCAACAGATAGTCAGTGCTGGGGAAATACTGAATCACGGAGTTAATAATCACCACGTCGAAGGCACCCGCTTCTATTCCCTCAAAGTTATCTGCCAGTCGTCTATCTAGCGTTACTTGGGGCAGGTTTTGCGTTGTTAATTGCTGCTGAATATAGTCAAGTGCAGATTGAGAGAAGTCGGTGCCCAAGTAATGGGAACAATGAGGCGCAATGGGGAACAAAAGTAGACCAGAACCACAACCAATTTCAAGAATGCGAGAGGGTTTTAAGGCGAGAATTTGCTCAACAGTGCTGTCAACCCACATCCGCATTTCTTCGGCTGGAATTGGTAAGCCTGTATAGCTACTATTCCAACCACTAATATTCAAAGTATCTTCCTGAATATTGGAATTTTGGTGATAAGTCTTTTCAAAGACTGTTTCCCATTCCGATACCTGCTCAGAATGCCATTGTGTTTCTGGCAATTTATCTGAATCTTGAGGAAGTTGTTTTGTTGTCAAATAAGCAACAAGACGCTGAGTATTCAGGTCGTCCTCTTGAGCTAAGACAACGGTTTTCTCAATGGCTGGATGTTTAGCCAATACAGCCTCAATTTCCCCTAATTCGATGCGGAAGCCGCGAATTTTTACTTGATGGTCAATTCGACCTAAAAACTCTAGGTTGCCGTCAGGAAGATAACGAACTAAATCTCCTGTTTTATAGAGGCGCAACCTCTCCCCCAACCCCTCGCTTACGAGGGAAGGGGCGTCAGACTCCCCCTTCCTTCGTAGGGAAGGGGGCAGGGGGGTTAGGTTTTGATTAAATGGGTTGGCAATAAACTTTTCGGCTGTCAGTTCTGGACGATTGAGATAACCTCGCGCCAGTCCTGCACCGCCAAGATAGAGTTCGCCAGCAACGCCGATGGGGACAGGTTGTAGAGAGTTATCCAATACATAGACTTGTGTATTGGCAATCGGGCGACCAATAGGCGGAGTGCCTTGGCTACCGCGTTCGATTAAGGCGTATGTTGAATAGGTAGTATCTTCCGAAGGCCCGTAGAGATTAAATACCTGCTGGATGTGGTTTAGCTGATAGAGTTGCTGCACCAGATTATTTGGCAGGGGTTCGCCAGCAAGATTCACGGTGCGGACTGTTGCGGGGATAGCGTTATCTCGGAGTAAGGACGCGATCGCACTGGGCACAGTATTGATTAACGTCACCCGATCCGCCACTGGTAAAGTCGGCAAATACAAGGCGTTTTCAGCCAGAATGACCGTACCACCACAGCTTAAGGGCACAAACAATTCAAAAACTGACAAGTCGAAGCAGATAGAAGTAGAAGCCAAAACCCCTGCCATATCCGCTGGTGTAAACACTGTTTTCGCCCAATCAATTAGCGCCACAGTGTTGTAATGTGCGATCGCAACCCCTTTCGGTTTGCCAGTAGAACCAGAAGTATAAATGATGTAGGCGAGGTTATCTGCGCTTACTTGAGTGGCAGGATTTTCCGGGTTTGACTGAGCAATCATGTCCCAGTCAGAGTCTAGAGAAACAACCTTCGCATTGTGTTTAGGAAGACTCTCAATCAGTTGCTGTTGCGTCAACAATACCGATGCTTGCGTATCCTCTAACATGAACGCTAAGCGTTCTTGGGGATACTTGGGATCTAGCGGTACATAAGCACCACCTGCTTTGAGAATCCCCAAAAGTCCAATCACCATTTCCAAAGAGCGTTCCATGCAGACGCCAACCAAAACTTCTGGTTTCACGCCGAGTTTTTGCAGGTAATGCGCTAATTGATTCGCTCGACTATTGAGTTCGGTATAAGTTAGCTGTTGATTATCAAAAATTACCGCAACCGCATCAGGTGTCTTTTGTACCTGTTGTTCAAATAACTGATGAATCGATTGTAGAGATGCGATTAATCGTGTCTCTACATTATCCTGCGCCTGAATATTGTTCCATTCCACTAATAATTGATATCGTTCTGCGGCGGTCAAAATTGGTAAGTCGCCAAGACGCTGATTAGGATTAGCAGCAATACTTTCCAACAATGTTTGGAAATGCCCCAGCATCCGGGTAATTGTGGCGGTATCAAAACGGCGATCGTCGTACAAAATTCTGAGCGACAACTGGGTTCCCGTTCCTGCCATGATCGTTAGGGGATAGTTTGTCTTCTCAAAAACCTGCAAATTGTATATCTTTAGGTTCTGATTTTCTTCCCATTGTTCCGGTTCAACGGGATAGTTTTCTAAGGTGACAATGCTCTCAAAGAAAGATACGTTGGCAGGAATTTCACTCCATCCCTGAATTTTGACGAGAGGGCTATACTCGTACTGACGCATTTCTGCTTGTTGAGCTTGAAAACGATTTAACCAAGGCAAAAGTTCGGCTTCGGGATTTACATCTACCCGCATCGGCAAGGTGTTGACAAACATCCCGACAATCGATTCCACCCCCACTAAATCGGTTGGACGCCCAGAAGAAATCGCCCCAAAAATTACATCCTGTTCGCCACTGTAGCGACTCAGCAGAATCGCCCAGGCTCCTTGCACTAACGTGTTAATCGTTAAGCGATGCTGACGAGCTAAGGCTTCCAGAGCAGCGCTGACAGCCGGCGATAGCTTGATTTGCTGCTCGTTCTCGTTGTTTTCTAGACTCGCCCGATCGTGCATCCGGTCTAGTCCTAGCGGAGTCGGTGCGGTAAAGCCTTGCAGTGTCTTTCTCCAGAACGCTTCCGCTTTCGACAAATCTTGCTGCTGTAGCCAGGTAATGTATTCCCGGAACGGACGGGGGCGTTCCAGGTGTAATTCTTGACCTTGGCAGAAGGCTTGATAAAAGGCGTAAACTTCCTGAAAGACCAGGGGACCCGACCAACCATCTAAAAGGATGTGGTGATGGCTCCAAACCACTTGATAGGTATCATTTGCTAACCGAATCAAGGCGAGACGCATCAAGGGGGCTTGGGAAAGGTCGAAATCGCGATCGCGATCTGCTTGCAAAAACATTTCTAACCGTTCTGCTTGCAACTCCTGCGAATGCCGCCAATCTTGTTCCTGCCAAATTAGTTCAGCTTGGCGGTACACCACTTGATAGGGCTTTTCCAAATCTTGCCAAAAGAAGGCAGTCCGCAAAATCGGATGTCTGTCGATTACGCTTTGCCAAGCTTGCTTAAACGCCAAGGCATTAAAATCTCCTTGCACCGTCCAGCTATACTGCTCGAAATACATTGCCGATTTTGGGGCATACAGCGTATGAAACAGCAACCCCTGCTGCATCGGTGAAAGTTCGTAAATGTCTTCTAGATTTTCAACTTTCATGGCGGCTGCCTTTGGTAGATTGACTAATTTGGGCGAGCAACTTATCGAAGTCGCTGGTACTAGCTTTAGCGGCGATAAAGTCTGAGGGAGTGTAGCCGCCTGCTTCTGGAGATTGACAGTGAGCAATAAGCGATCGCAACGCCTCTATATATCCCTCTGCCAGTCGCTGCACTGTTTCCCGGCGATGTACTGATTCGCTAAAACTCCATTCCAGGCGCAGTTGACCGACTGCAACTAATCCATTAATTTCTAATAGATAGGCTCGGCTTCCCCGTGGGCTGTAAAGGTTTCCAGTAGATTCAGAGGCGATTTTAAATAGCGAGGATGGCGGTAAACTTTGGTCGAATTGACCAAGATAGTTGAAAGTTACCTCCGCTTGAGGCAATGCTTTTAGTGCCAAGGCGACTTCTTCGCTGCTGAGGTAGCGCAACACACCATAGCCAAAGCCACGATTGGGAATCCGGCGGAGTTGTTCTTTAACTGCTTTTAAAGCTTCTCCGGGTTTGCAATTTTTACCTACATTCAGCAGCAAAGGAAAGACTGAAGTAAACCAGCCTACAGTGCGGGATAAATCGATTGATTCTGAGAACGTCTCTCGTCCGTGTCCTTCCAGATCCACGAGAACCGAATCCATCCCCGTCCATTGTGAAAAAGCTTGTCCCAAAGCGGTTAGTAACACATCGTTTATTTGGGTGTTATAAACCTTGGGAACCTCTTGTAATAGAGCTTGAGTTTCTTCTTGACTCAAGCTAACGGATACAGTTTGAGCCGTATCCATTGTATTGATTCCGTTAGCATCTATTCCGTTAGCATCTATTCCGTTAGCATCTATTCCGTTAGCATCTATGGGTAAGCAAGAAATCGGTTTTTGCAATTCTGTTAGCCAATAATTTAGTTCTTGCTTTAAGGCGGCTGAATTTGCATATTCTCGTAGTTGTTCAGACCACTGTTTAAACGAAGTTGTTTTAGGCGGAAACTGAATTGATTTGCCTTGACTGATTTGTTCGTAACTTGTCTGTAAATCTTCAAGTAAAACTCGCCAGGAAACACCATCAACCGCTAAGTGATGAATGACAATTAGTAAACGGTTCGGCTGATTGTCGCCAAGCTCAAATAAAGCTACTCGAATCAGCGACCCTTCAGATAAATTTAAGCTAGCTTGAAGTTCATTAGCCGTAGCTTCAATCGCTTGTTTTTGCTGAGTTGCTGACAGGTTAGAAAAATCAAGTTTGATGAGTGGTATTACTTCATCAACATCAGCGTGAAACTGTTGCCAACCGGATGCATCCTTAACAAAGCGCAATCGAAGTGCATCGTGATGTCTCAGTAATGCCTGTACTGACTTTTTCAACCAAGTAACATCCAAATTTCGCCGGTTTTCTAGCAAAACTGCCTGGTTCCAATGGTGAGCATCAAGTAGATTTTGCTCAAAGAACCATTGCTGAATGGGTGTTAAAAGTACCGTTCCAGTTACAATACCTTGTTCAGCTTCAATTGTGGTCTGGGTGGTACCCGCTACCGCCGCTAACTCTGCAATTGTTTGATATTGAAAAATTTGTTTTGGACTTAGCTGAAGTCCTGCATCACGCGCTTTAGAGATTATCTGAAGACTTAGGATAGAATCTCCACCTAACTCAAAGAAGTTATCGTGAATGCCAATTTTCTCAACTCCCAGAGCCTGCGCCCAAACTCTCGCCAGAACTTCTTCCCTTGTGGTTTGAGGTGCGGTGTAAGCTGCTTCGACTTGGGAACGAGTGGGATCTGGAACTGGAAGCGATCGCCTATCTAATTTACCATTAGGTGTTAGCGGTAAAGCCTCCAACACCACAAAAGCCGATGGCACCATATAATGCGGTAGCTTTTCCTTCAAAAAACTACGCAATTCTTTAATTAATTCTGAATCTTGTAGGGACGCACAGCCGTGCGTTTGTCCTAATTCAACATTATTAATATTGCTCACTATATAAGCAATCAAGCGTTGGTTTCCTGGTTCATGCTCGCCAGCTAAAACCACAGCCTCACGCACCGCAGGATGTTGACTTAACACCCCCTCAATTTCTCCTAGCTCAATCCGGTAGCCGCGAATTTTTACTTGATAGTCAATTCTGCCAATAAACTCAATATTCCCATCAGGTAGAAACCGCGCTAAATCTCCAGTTTTATAGAGGCGGGACTCTGGCTCATTACAAATTTCTTGTCCCCCCGCGCTGCTTGCAAAGAGGGGGCTAGGGGGTGAGGTTCTGACTCTAAAAGGAGTAAAAATAAACTTCTCTGCTGTCAACTCAGGGCGGTTGAGATAACCCCGCGCCAAGCCAGCACCCCCAACATACAATTCTCCAGGAACGCCGACGGGTAACGGCTGTAAATGGGAGTCTAAAATGTAAAGCTGAGTGTTGGTAAAGGGACGTCCAATTGGTACTAACTGCTCACTCGATAAATGAGCCGTTCCTTCAAAATAAGAACTATCAATCGTGGCTTCTGTCAAGCCAAAAGAGTTAATCAGTCGCGTCTGAATTCCACAAAATTGGCGGATTATTTCATACTCTCGTACATACCAACTATCAGAACCACAAACTAGCAGCCGCATAAAATCGAGACGTTTGTTGTTCTCCTCTACATATTGAACTAAGCTCCTCAAAACAGCCGGAACAAATTCCGCACAGTTAATTTTTTCCTGGAGCATCAACTCATAAAGCTTTGGCGGATCTAGTAGGAATTCGCGGGGACACAGAACCAACTTTCCACCAGAACATAAGGCACGAACGAAGTCTCCTGTAAATACATCAAAGGAGAAATTCGCCATCTGAAGGTGACAACTTGATGCAGCGCGAAGTTGATAAGTTTCTTCCCAAGCTAGATAGATACTAACCAGGCTGCTATGCTGAATCATCACTCCTTTAGCTTTGCCAGTAGAACCGGAAGTATAGATAATATATGCCAGGTTCTCAGCAGTCACTTTGGTAAGTGGATTCTTGGTACTATTTTGTGAAATTACCTCCCAATCTGCATCCAGACACACAATTTTTGTTTCGTGTTGAGGCAGACTGTTTAACAACCGATTTTGAGTCAGCAACACAGGCACTTGGGTATCTGACAACATGAAAGCCAAGCGCTCTGAAGGATAGGCAGGGTCTAGCGGTACATAAGCGCCCCCCGCTTTGAGAATGCCTAAAATTCCGACGATCATCTCTAGGGAGCGTTCTACACAGATGCCAACCAAAACTTCTGGTTTGACCCCTAATTTTTGCAAGTGATGCGCTAGTTGATTCGCCTTTGCATTGAGTTCTGCATAAGTTAGTTGTTGGTTCTCAAATACAACGGCAACTGCATCTGGTGTCTTCTCTACCTGCGCTTCAAATAACTGATGAATACAGAGATTTTGAGAGTAATTCGCTTGGGTGTCATTCCAGTCAACTAGCAACTGATGCTGTTCGGCTTCTGTTAGTAATGGCAAGTGTGATAGGGGGCGATCGCAATCAGCAACAATACCTTCTAGCAAGGTTTGGAAATGCCCCACCATACGAGTAATCGTGGTCGCGTCGAATAGGTCAGTGTTGTACTCAAACGAGCCAATCAGTTCTTCTCCCCGCTCGACCATATCCAGGCTCAAATCGAACTGTGCCGTACCGCTGTCCACTTCCAAAGGAGTCAGGGTTAGTCCCGACGCTAGCTGCATCGCTGGCATGGGAGCGTTGTTAAGAGCAAACCACACCTGAAATAGAGGATTTTGACTCAAATCCCGCTCTGGTTGGAGTTCTTCTACTAGCTTTTCAAAGGGCAAATCCTGGTGAGCATAAGCACCTAACGTTACTTCCCGAACCCGATTTAGTAACTCTTTGAAAGTGGGATTGCCACTTAAATCTGTTCGCAGCACCAAGGTATTGACAAATAACCCGATTAATCCCTCAACTTCCGCTCGGTTGCGATTAGCGATCGCGCTCCCCACAATCAGGTCATCTTGGTTTGTGTAGCGGTGTGCTAGCGTCTTGAATGCCGCCAGCATTGTCATAAACAAAGTCACACCTGTTTGCTGACTTAGAGATTTGAGCGCTGCTGTCAAGGTTTTGGATAGGACAAAAAATTGCTTTTTCCCCGTGTAAGACTGAATAGCAGGTCGAGGGCGATCGCTTGGCAGTTGCAGCACTGGCAAAGAACCACTCAATTGTTGTTTCCAGTAATTGAGCTGAGTTTCCAAAACTTTCCCCTGAAGCCAGTCACGCTGCCAAACAGCAAAGTCTGCATACTGAATTGGAAGTTCCGGAAGCGGTGAGGGGTTGCGATTAGAAAAGGCTTCGTAAAGTGCTGCCATTTCTCGCAGAAATACCCCCAAAGACCAACCATCAGAGATGATATGGTGCATGGTCAGTAGCAACACATGATCTGCTTCATCTAGTCGTAACAGCGTGACTCGCCACAGAAGAACTTTAGTTAAATCAAAAGGTTGTTGGATTTCCTCATTTGCTCTTGCATAAATCTCAGCTTCTCGCTCACTTGCAGGTAGCGCTGTTAAATCTACAATCGGCAAGTTTAGAGTCAAGCTGGCTCGGATAACTTGCACTGGCTGACCATCTTCAACCGCAAACGTCGTCCGCAAAGCTTCATGGCGTTGCACCATTTCATTGAGACTTTGCTCCAAAGCAGCAATGTTCAGCTTCCCTGTAAGGCGGACAGCGGCAGGAATGTTGTAGAAAGGACTGCCTGGTTCAAATTGATCCAGAAACCACAATCTTGCTTGTGCAAAAGAAGTCGGAAGAACGAAAATATCGTCTTCTTGAATGTCTGTTGTAGCATCCCAGGAAGAATGCAATGTCATCGTTTACTCTCCCTTTTTTGATTGATTATGGGAACCGCGTCGAGCCGTTCTGAAAATTGGCTGAATCGCCGCTTCCTGAGCATCAGCGTTACTCTCTTTGGTTTGTGAAATGCTTTCAGCAAGTCCAGCAATTGTTGGCAACTCAAATAGATTTCGCAAAGGAATTTCTACTTGAAATGTGCGACGCACCTTAGAAATCAGTTGAGTTGCGACTAAAGAGTTACCGCCTAACTCAAAGAAGTTGTCGTGAATGCCTACCCGCTCAAGGTCGAGAACTTCAGCCCAAAGTTGCGCTAGTTTTTCTTCAAACGGATTCCGGGGAGGTATATAAGCAACTGTTGATAAAGATAGATTTTTCGGTGCAGGTAATGCTCGACGTTCGATTTTGCCATTTGCAGTTAAAGGTAACGCCTCTAAAAACATAAACGCAGATGGCACCATATAACTCGGCAGTTTCTGCTTCAAGAAGTCCCGTAGATCGTGAATGTCGGGTGCTTGTTCTTTCGGCACAATGTAAGCGACTAAACGCTTGTCACCTGGGTTATCCTCCCGCAACAAAACTACTGTTTCTCGTATAGCTGGGTGCTGCATTAGCGCTGCTTCAATTTCTCCCAGTTCGATGCGGAAACCCCGCAGTTTTACCTGATTGTCAATCCTGCCAAGAAACTCAATGTTGCCATCAGGTAGATAACGCGCCAAATCTCCAGTTTTGTATAAGCGACTCTCCCCCAAAGAGTCCCCTGCTAAGGAATCGGGCTGAATCGTTAGGTTTTTAAACGGATTAGGAATAAACTTCTGTTGTGTCAAATCAGGACGATTGAGATAGCCTCGCGCTAAGCCAACGCCGCCGATGTGGAGTTCACCAGCCACACCGACTGGGACAGGTTGCAGGTGCCTATCGAGGATATAAAGTTGAGTATTCGCGATCGCGCGACCAATCGGAACGATAGGGAGTTCGCTTTCCCGTTGACAAGCCCAATACGTGACATCAATGGCTGCTTCCGTTGGACCATAAAGATTGTGTAATTGGGCGTCCAACCGCGCAAAGAACCGTTGTTGAAGTTCGTAGGATAAAGCCTCACCACTGCAAATCACTCGTTTGAGACATTGACATTTTTGCACTTCCAACTCTTCTAGGAAAATCTGAAGCATTGGCGGCACAAAATGAATCGTAGTGATTTCTTCCTGGGCAATCAGCTCCACTAAATAAGCGCTATCTTGATGTCCTCCTGGTTTAGCGACAACCAGACGAGAACCCGTTATCAAAGGCCAAAAGAATTCCCATACAGAAACATCAAAGCTGAAGGGGGTTTTCTGTAAAACTCGGTCAGTTTGTGTTAGTTGATAAGTATCTTGCATCCACAATAAGCGATTGCAGATACCGCGATGGGTATTCATCCCCCCTTTGGGAGTTCCTGTGGAGCCAGAGGTATAAATAACGTAAGCTAAATTTTCTGCCGTCACCCTGCTAGAAGGATTTTCTAAGCTCTCTTGGGCAATGATTTCCCAATCTGTATCGAGACATAAAACTTGAGCATTGTGTTTGGGAAGATTTTCAACTAAATGCTGTTGAGTTAACAGCACGGGAACCCCAGCATCTTCTAGCATGAAAGCTAGGCGTTCTGGAGGATAGGATGGATCGAGAGGAACATAAGCTCCACCCGCTTTCAGGATGCCAAGTAATCCCACCACCATTTCTAGGGAGCGTTC
Organism: Trichocoleus sp. Lan; assembly: GCF_039961855.1. Classification (NCBI taxonomy): domain Bacteria; kingdom Bacillati; phylum Cyanobacteriota; class Cyanophyceae; order Leptolyngbyales; family Trichocoleusaceae; genus Trichocoleus; species Trichocoleus sp. Lan. The sequence goes on from NZ_JAMPKA010000007.1 coordinate 51,311, forward strand.
CATACAAATACCAACCAAAACTTCTGGTTTTACGCCTAGCTTTTGCAAGCGATGCGCTACTTGGTTGGCTTGTTGATTTAATTTTTCATAAGTTAATTGTTTGCCTTCAAAAACAACAGCAATATTATCTGGTGTTTTTTCTACCTGAGCAGCAAATAATTGATGGAGACACGCATCTTTCGGGTAGTCAACTTGAGTGTCGTTCCATTCTACGAGTAACTGATGTTGTTCTTGTTTTGAAAGCAGAGTGGATAACTCATAACGTGCCGTAGGTTGGCTTGCCATGACTTCAAGAGTCTTAGCGTAATATCCCCTAATCGCCTCTCTTTCTTGTAGAGAAAATGAGGCTTGATATTCCAGCTTGACTTGAACGCGATCGCTTACCGGATTCAAGACAAAATTAGCAATTAAAGCAAAGTTTGTCTTTTCAAAAAAGGCTGCGTCTAATATCTCAATGTTTGCCAGACCTAAAACACTTTCATAAACATGAAAATGCGTAAAGTTAAAAGCTGTTTCAAAAAGCGATTCTCTATTTAAAACATTCTGCAACTCTGGCAGGGGATAGCGGCGAAAAGGTAGCAATTCCCGCTCAGAGGCAAAAGTTTGTTTTATTAAATCTATCCATGTTCCTCCTGGCAATTCTTGGCGAAATGGCAGCGTGTTCAGGAAAAGTCCTAGAACCTTTTCACCATCTTTTTTTTCTGGTCTTCCATTGGAGACTAAGCCAGTTAAAACTGCTGATTGACCGCTCAACAAACTTAATACTCGCAGATGTGCTGCAAGGAGAACACTTTTTAGGGGAACGCCTGCGGATTCAGCGAGTTGCTTTAAATTTGCGGAAGTCTCAGAAGAGAGGAATATTTCCTGCACGCAGGGTTTCTTTTGATGCGTTTCTTCAGCGCGAGGAAACCAGCGAGGCAGTTTGGTAATGGTACTGTCTTTTAACTTCTCGCTCCAAAAATTGCGACATTCCTCGGAGGCGATCGCTTGACGTTCTAAAGATACAAAATCTCGGAAATGACTAACGGGTGATGGCGTTGCTAGCGCTTTTTCGCCTTTCAGCAAGGCAGAATACTGTTGAAACAACTCAGAGAATAAAGAAGCGACACTCCAACCGTCGAGAATAGCATGGTGGAAGCTGAGGGTAAGTTGAAAGGTTGCCTCACTGCGGCGATGTACGTGAAATTTCAGTAGCGGCGGACGAGTCCAATCAAAGTTTCGGCTTTTTTCGATTTCAAACCAGTGAGTGAGTGCGTCTGCTTGTTCAGAATGACGCCAATCCTCTACTTGCAGAGGAACTTCAACTGTCTGATGAATGAGTTGTAGGGGTTCTTTGAAAGTAGTTAAGTCGAAGCAGGTGCGTAATACTGCATGACGACTGATTAGATATTTGATGGCTGTTCGCAATGCTTCGAGGTTAAAAGTAGCTTGCACCTGGAAGCTTACAATGTCGTGATAAACTGCTGTTTCTGGACTGTATTCGCTATGGAACAGCATCCCCGCTTGCAACTTGGTGAGGGGATAGGCGTCCTCGATTCCATTGGGTAATTTTTGACGATCTGCTTCCGAAATCAGGCTAAAAGGTGCAACGGGAGCAGTCTTTTCAATTTCACTTGCTTCTAGATGTGGTGCAAGTTCAGAAATCGTCTGATATTGGAAGAGTTGTTGTATAGAGAAATTTAAGCCTCGGTTTTGCACAAGCGATCGCACTTGTATACTCCGAATCGAATCACCACCCAAAGCAAAGAAGTTGTCGTGGATGCCAACTTGCTCCAGCTTGAGAACTTCGCGCCAAACTTCCGCCAGCACCTGCTCTGCGGGCGTTCTAGGTGCCACAAACGCATCGTCTAAGTTGGGTCTAGCTACCCCCGGAGATGGCAATCCTTGACGATCTACCTTGCCGTTGGGAGTTAGCGGTAAAGACTCCAAAGTCACAAAGGCAGATGGGATCGAATACTCTGGCAGTTTCTGTTGTAAGTAAGAGCGCAATTCGCTAACTGTGGGAACTGCTGCTGACTTAGGAACAACATAAGCCACCAATTTAGAATTTCCCTCATCTTCCCGAATTAGCACCACCACGTCTCGAATTTGTGGGTGCTGTGCTAACACCGACTCGATTTCTTCTAGTTCAATCCGAAAGCCTCTGAGCTTGATTTGGCGATCGCATCTTCCCAGATACTCAATCGTGCCATCAGCTCGGTAACGCGCCAAATCCCCGGTTTTATACATCCGTGCATTTGGTTCATCGCTAAACGGATTGGGAATAAACTTTGCGGCTGTCAATTCGGGACGATTTAAATACCCTCGCGCCACTCCTGCACCGCCGATATGTAGCTCACCAATTACGCCAATTGGAACAGGTTGCAGATGCCGATCCAAAATATAAAGTTGCGTATTGGCAATCGGACGACCAATCGGAACCGAGCCTGATTGATGCTTGCCTAAAGGAACTTGATAAATGCAGCATCCCACAACCGTTTCTGTAGGGCCATATTCATTTACCAACACAGTATCTGGAGCAAATTTTCGCCAAAATTCAAGGCTTTGAGCTAAAAGATTTTCGCCGCCAATAATAAAGGCTTTGGTTCGACCTGCGACTTCCTCAGGTACTAACTGATGGCGCAGCAAATCCAACTGAGCCGGGGTGATTTTAATTAAACTAAAGTCACCACCTTGACGCAGCGCAATACTCAGAGCTTCGATACCCTGCGCTTCAGACAGCAAGATTACCCGATTTCCCACTAATAAAGGTGAAAATAACCCGGTAATCGTCATATCGAAGCTCAGGGAAGAGTTAACTGGAGCGCCTTTTCCGGCTTCGACGGCGTAAGCTTGCGAACACCAACTTAAGTAATTAACCAATCCTCGATGGGGAATTAATGTTCCTTTTGGCTTACCTGTGGAACCGGAAGTATAGATGACATAAGCGAGGTTATCAGCGTTAACTTCTTTGGCTGGACTGGCTACACTTTCTTGGGAAATGCAATCCCAGTCTGCATCTAAATAAATAACTTTAGCGGTGTGGTGAGGTAGCTTTTCGACCAAATGCTGTTGAGTTAACAACACCGACATCTGAGCGTCTGACAGCATGAAAGATAGGCGCTCTTGGGGATAGGAGGGGTCTAACGGCACATAAGCTCCCCCTGCCTTGAGAATGCCGATGAGTCCGACCATCATCTCCAAAGAGCGTTCTACACAGATGCCAACCAGAGATTCCGTTGTTATCCCCTGTTTTTGCAGATAATTCGCCAGTTGGTTCGCACGTTCATTTAGCTGTTTGTAGGTGAGGTGTTGGTTCTTAAAGACGATAGCAACAGCATCCGGTGTTTTCTCGACCTGCTGTTCAAACAACTGATGAAAGCAGCTATCGGCGGGGTAATCAGTCTGAGTCTGATTCCACTCCACCAACAACTGATATTTTTCCGCCTCCGTCAATAACGGCAAGTCCGACAAACGGCAATCGGGATTCGCCACAATACCTTCCAGCAGCGTTTGAAAATGCCCCAGCATCCGAGTAATTGTGGCTTCATCGAACAAGTCGGTGTTGTACTCCAACGTCCCTGTCAACCCTTCCTCGGTATCCGTTATCTCTAGCGTCAAATCAAACTTGGCGGTGCCAGTTTCCACCTCCAAAAGGCTCAAACTCAGACCTGGTAACTGCAACGCTGTTTTAGGGGCAGTGTGGAGGGCAAACATCACCTGGAACAGGGGTGTATAACTGCGATCGCGACTTGGCTGTAGTTCCTCTACCAGCCTTTCAAAGGGCAGATCCTGGTGAGCATAGGCTTGTAGCGCCACTTCTCGCACCCTCGCCAGCAATTCTCGAAAACTTATGTTTTCAGACAGCAGCGTGCGTAAAACTAGCGTGTTGACAAAAAACCCAATCAGATTCTCCGTTTCCCTCTGGCTACGATTGGTCATGGGAGTGCCAATCGAGATGTCTTCCTGCCCCGTATAGCGGTAAAGCAGCGTGTTAAAAGCCGCTAATAGCGTCATAAACAGCGTGCTTTCTGACTGCTGACTCAACGTTCTCAGCGATAAGGCAAGCGGTTGGGAAATGGTGAAAAATTGCCTAGCGCCCTTAAAAGTATTAACAGTTGGTCGCGGTCTATTTGTAGGCAGTTCCAGAATTGGGGAAGCACCCGTTAATTGCTGCTTCCAGTAGTTAAGCTGAGTTTCTAGAACTTCTCCCACAAGCTGCTGTCGTTGCCATGCCGCAAAGTCGGCATACTGAATTGGAAGTTCAGGTAAAGGTGAGGGATTTCCTTGACAAAAAGCTTCATACAATGCTGCCAATTCTTGAATAATCACACCACGAGACCAACCATCAGAAACAATGTGGTGCATCGTGAACAACATCAGGTGTTCTGCCTCACTCAGATGCAACAGCTTCACTCGCAGCAGTGGTTCCTGGGATAGGTCGAAAGGACGTTGTGCTTCCTCTTTTTTCGCATCTTCTAACACCTGCTGCCCTTCGTTTTCAGGCAAATCCCGCAAATCAATTACGGGCAGATTTAACACCAAATCTGAAAATTTTTCCTGCACGGGTTCTCCCCCCACCGCCATAAAACGGGTTTGCAGAACTTCGTGCCGTTGTCGAATTTTATTTAGACTTTTTTCTAGTGCTTTTACATTTAAAAATCCTGTCAATCGGATAGCGATGGGGACATTGTAAATAGGGCTAGCTGGCTCTAGCTGATGAAGAACCCACAGCCGTTGTTGATGAAAAGATAAAGGCAACGATTTGGAATCTTTTCGTTGAGTAATCGAGTGATTTTTAACAGAACTCAAACCCTTTTGTTTGAGCCGAAGTTCCAGTAGCGCCCGTTGTTCCGGAGATAAACCAGCAATTCTTTGAGAAATATTATTCATAATTAATTACCCATAAAAGCTTAGTGCTAGAGAAAGAACTGAGAGTATATAGCAATCCCATTTGATTCGTGAGATTTTTTTAACGAACCGCAGAGGACGCCGAGGGCGCAGAGGAAAGAGAAGAAGAGAGAAGATGAGTTCGCGAATCAAATAGGATTGCTATATAGCACCATAAACAATTTGTAAGATTTTCCATTTCTCTTCCTCTCTTCCTTGGCGCTCTTTGCGTCTTGGCGGTTCGTTCACAAAGATAATGTTCGCAAATCAGATATAACCGATCTAATTTTTATGCTTGCTAACGAAAGCTTGCTTGTGATTCTTTAGCAACCAGCGCTTGTATTTCATCCAAAGAGAGATTTTCCACCTCCGCTAACATCTGCTCTATCTCAGCTATTTGTTCTGGATTAGGCTGTTTTTCAGCAATGACAGTAGCAAGTTCAGCGACTGTAGAAGCTTCAAAAAGCAGAGTACGCAGCGGTAATTCCACTTGGAAGGCTTCACGCAGCCGGGAAATCGTTTGTACAGCGAGTAAAGAGTGTCCACCCAACTCAAAGAAGTTATCGTAAACTCCTATTTTTTCAATTCCGATGAGTTCTTGCCAGATATTCGCAATCCCTTGTTCAATCTCATTGCGAGGAGCCACATAGGAATTTGCTTGGAGAGGTCGGGGATGTCTTGTTGCTGATAATTGACTAGAATCATCTGATGTTTGAGCGTGATAAGTCGATAAAGAAAAGTTAGAAGCTTGCTCAATGACATCGGATAAATCTTGCGTTGAAATGATAACTTGAGAAAGGGAATTTTCCAAAATTCGGCTCAAGACATCCACCGCTTCTGCGGATAAAATTCCATTTTTCAGACTTTCTTCCCGCCACTGTTTGAGCTTTTCAGGAACGGCAGTATTCACCGCCATGCCAACTTCTTGCCACGCATCCCAGTTAATCGAGATTGTATGAGCGGATTTAAAAGGATTGCGGTGAGCAAAGGCATCCAAAAAGGCATTGGCAGCACTATAGTCTACTTGTCCAAATCCGCCTTGGATTGAGCTAAGAGATGAACAGAGAACCACGAAGTCTAAATTGACATCCTTGAGGACATCATTTAGTACCAAAGTTCCCATCACTTTAGGAGCAAAAACGCTTTCTACAACTTCTGGTGTTTTGAGTTGAATCATGCCACCACCTGCAACTCCGGCGGCGTGGATAACTCCGTGAATCTCACCAAAACGTTCTAGGGATTGCGCGATCGCATTCTGCATTTGTTCATCATTCGCAACATCGGCAGCGACTACCAGAACATCAGCGCCTAATGCTTCCAATTCCTGCAATTTCTGAATCTTACGGCTGGTAGGATCGAGCGCATCATGGGTTGCTAGCCATTGCTGCCACTGCTCTTTTGCAGGCAGTGCAGAACGTCCGATTAGAATTAACTTGGCTTGTACTGTCTTGGCAAGGTATTCGGCGAAGACTAAGCCCATCCCTCCCATGCCGCCTGTGATCAGGTAGACTCCCTCTTGTCGTAACCGGGTTTGGCTGGCTTTTTCTAGCGGGACTGGCTCAAATGTCTGAACCCAGCGATGATTGCCACGGTAGGCAATCATCGAGTCTTTTGAATCTGCCCCTAGTTCTGCTAACAGTTGCTCTACTAAGCTGTTGGTTCCTGATTCCGAGATCGCCACATCAACTTGACGACAATTGATGTGAGGATACTCTTGAGGAATGACTTTGCATGAACCAATGATGGTTGCTTTTTCAGGACACAATAGCTCGTCGCCAATAATGTCATAAAGATTGTTACTGGCAACTAGAAGTTGAATGGAATTGCTAACAGGTTGTTGTCCTAGCGCTGGCGCTAAGTAAATCAAACTGTAGAAACCGAGATTTTGGCTGGTTTCTAAGGACTGAGGCGGTGATTGGGTGATACTCCAGAGATGCGCGATCGCATTCGGGGTTTTCCCTTGTTCCCGCACAGCTCGAATCAAGGCCTGATAATCATCCTGGCAAGCCGGATTAATTGTGTAAGCGTTGCTATCCAGTTGCTTAAATTGCTCTCCAACCCAAACAGAAATCGCATCTTGTCCAGCTTGTTGCAATCGTTGGACAATTTGAGAACCGATCCCACACTCATCAACAAAAACTAGGTAACAAGCAGATGAAATCTCTCTCGTTTTAACTAAGGGAATTTGCTTCCAAGAAGGAACATAAAACCAGTCAGTAATCTTCGATTTCCCAAGCTTGCTTTCGTCTGTACTGTTTGCTCGGACTTGCGTTTGAGGTTCAATCCAGTAACGCTGACGTTCAAACGGGTAAGTCGGTAACGGCACGCGGTGACGCTGTTCGCCAGCATAAAAACCAGACCAATTCACCGCAACTCCTGCTAGCCAAAGCCGCCCTAAGATATTGAGTAAAAAGGCGATATCTGAGTTTTGCTCTTGGGGATGGCGTAACGAAGGCAATAGCACTTGCCCAATTGCTTCATGGGAATGCTGTTTGGCAAGGGTACATAAACTACGCCCCGCACCAACTTCTAAGAGGATGCGATTTGGCTGTTGCAGTAATGTAGAAATTCCCTCAGAAAAACGTACTGTCTGCCGTAGATGCGTTGCCCAATAACCGGGATTTGTGGCTTCTGCTGCTGTAATCCAGGTTCCCGTAACGTTGGAGATAAAGGGAATTCGAGGAGGATTCAGTTTGACTTTTTTCACTTCCTCAATGAATGGCTCCAAGATAGAATCCATCATCTGGGAATGAAAGGCATGAGAAGTATGCAACCGGCGACACTCGACACCTTTAGCCGTAAGTTGCGCTTCAATTGCATCTACAGCGTCAAGGGTTCCGGAAACGACGCACAGGGAAGGTGCGTTACTGGCGGCTAAAGATAATTTCTCATTCAGTAGGCTTTTAACCTCCGCTTCTGGCAAGGAAACGGCAAGCATCGCTCCGGCTGGGCATTGCTGCATCAGTCGCCCACGAATCGCCACCAAAGCTAAAGCGTCTTCAACAGACATGACACCCGCAAGGCAAGCCGCTACATATTCGCCAATGCTATGACCCAGCATTGCTTGGGGAGAAATGCCCCACGACATCCACAACTGAGCTAAGGCATACTCAATCGCAAATAATGCAGGTTGAGCAAAGCAAGTTTGTTTGAGTTTTTCTGCGGCGGCTTCAGGATTCGGCTGGTTCGGATAAAGTAGCGATCGCAAATCCATCCCGATATGAGGTTGAAGAAGGGCAGCGCAACGGTCTACTTGTTCGCTAAATATCGGCTCAGTCTGGTACAGTTCCCGCCCCATATCCACATACTGCGCTCCCTGTCCGGGAAACATGAAGGCGATGGAGGGTTCAGTAGGCTCTTGGAAGTGAGTTAAAACTTTTTGAGAATGAGGGGTTTCCAACTGGTTTACTAACTCCTCAACCGTCTGGCAAACCAAGATCCGGCGATGTTCAAAAGCCCGACGACCTACTTGCAGGGTGTAAGCAACATCTGCCAAATTGAGATCGGGATGCTGCTTGAGGTGAGCCACCAAATTTGCCGTAGCCGTCTCCAGTGCCGATTCCGTTTTGGCGGAAAGCACCACTAATTGCCAGGGACGCGAAGAACCCGATGCTTTTACCGTTGGCGCTTCTTCCAGAACCACATGGGCGTTGGTGCCACCAATCCCCAAAGAACTGACTCCGGCACGGCGCGGGGTTGAAGCCTTCCATTCCGTCAGATGGGTATTGACGTAAAAGGGACTATTGACAAAATCAATCTCAGGATTTGGCTGTTGAAAATTCAAGCTGGGTGGAATTAACTTGTGTTTCAGCGCCAAAACCGTCTTAATGAGTCCCGTGACTCCCGCTGCTGCATCCAGATGACCGATATTGGTTTTGACGGAACCGATGGCGCAGAAATTCTTTTTCTCGGTATTGGCACCAAAAACATTAGAAAGCGCGGTAATTTCAATCGGATCGCCTAAGACGGTTCCCGTTCCGTGAGTTTCGATATAAGTGATGGTTTCCGGATCGACTCCAGCGAGGGCGAGTGCTTCTGCGATCGCGTCTGCTTGTCCGTTGACGCTGGGTGCTGTATACCCGACTTTCTCAGAACCATCGTTATTGATGGCGGAACCTTTGATTACCGCCTGAATGCGATCGCCATCTGCGATCGCATCCTCTAATCTTTTTAAAACGACCACTCCCACACCATTCCCAATAATGGTTCCCTGTGCATCAGCATCAAAGGCGCGGCAATGACCATCAGGAGATAATATTCCCCCTTCTTGATATAAATAACCTGTTTTTTGCGGTACCCGAATCGAAACTCCACCCGCCAACGCCATATCGCATTGGTAATTTAATAAACTTTGGCAAGCCAGAGTTGTCGCCACTAATGAAGTAGAACAAGCTGTTTGAACGGTCAGGCTTGGCCCTTTAAGATTTAATTTGTAAGAAACGCGAGTCGTGAGGAAATCTTTATCGTTGCCTATTAACTTTTGGAAACTATTGGCTGACCCGATTTGGTCGCCATTTAAATCAAAGGATAAATAGTTATTTAAGCTAGCCCCCGCATAAACGCCAATGCGACTTTCACATCTTTGGGTGTCGTAACCAGCATTTTCCAGCGCTTCCCAAGCACACTCTAAAAATATCCGGTGTTGCGGGTCGGTCATTTCCGCTTCTTTGGGGTTAAAACCAAAGAAAGAAGCATCAAAAAACTCAACATCTTCTAATACGGCACCAGCTTTTACATGATTGAGATTATCGAGTAACCCTGACTCGATTCCAGCATCTATTAATTCTTCATTGGTGAAGACCGAAATTGATTCGACTCCATCGCGTAAATTTTGCCAAAATTCTTCGACATTCTTCGCGCCGGGAAAGCGTCCGCTCATGCCGATAATGGCAATGCCTTCCAGAGAATCGTAATTTGTAGCGTTATCCATGAGTCTTTCTACCTTGCTTGCTCAATAGTTCTTTTTGGCGATTGATAGCCTCTATTTGCTTTCGAGCGCGCTGGACACTATCGCGTCCAGCTTCGCGATCGCGCATCTCTTCAAAAGCAGGCTGTTGTTGGCTTAAGTATTGCGCCAGCGAATAAATGGTTGGGTTTTGAAACAAAGTAACGACTGATATCTCTTGGTTAAAAACTGTCCGCAGTTTGTGATTCACCTGAAGCATCAGTAATGAATGTCCCCCGATATCAAAGAAATTATCGTGAATCCCGACTTTCTCTAAGTTCAGTACCGTTTGCCAAACAGTTGCAATTGTTTTTTCAATCTCCGATTGAGGCGGTTGATAAACTGCTAACTCTAAACGCTGATTTTCCGGAACAGGTAAGGCGCGACGATTGACTTTTCCATTGGGTGTCAGCGGTAGAGTATCTAGAAATACAAAAGCCGAAGGCACCATGTATTCAGGAAGAGTTTGTTTTAAGCGATCGCGCAATTCATTAATCGAAAGTTCAGCATCGTGATTCGGAACTACATAAGCGACTAAGCGGCGGTCGTTGGGCATATCTTCTCTGGCAAGCACCACCGTTTCTCGCACCTGGGGATGTTGTAACAACACCGCCTCAATTTCTCCCAATTCGATACGGAAACCCCGAATTTTTACTTGGTGGTCAATTCTTCCCAAAAATTCAATATTTCCATCTGGCAAATAGCGGGCTAAATCTCCGGTTTTGTAAAGGCGGCTCTCACCCTTCCCCACGAGGGCAGAAGGCTCGTTGGTTACGTCTTTAAAAGGATTCTGAATAAACTTCTCTTGGGTTAACTCTGGTCGATTCAGATAACCTCTAGCCAAACCAAAACCGCCAATGTGTAACTCGCCCGGAACGCCAATCGGAACAGGTTGTAAATGCGAATCTAAGAGATATATCTGTGTATTGGCAATCGGACGACCGATGGGAACAATTCGCCGTTGGCTGTTACGCTGGCAATCCCAAAAAGTAACATCAATTGCCGCTTCTGTCGGTCCGTAAAGATTATGTAACTCTACTGCACCTAGACGGATAAAAAAGCGCTTTTGTAAATCAAAAGGTAGGGCTTCGCCGCTACAAAATACCCGCTTAAGGCTGTTACATTTTACTACCTCCAACTCCTCTAAAAATACTTGCAGCATGGAGGGGACGAAGTGCAGTGTCGTGATTTTTTGCTTGGCAATCAGTTGGACTAAATAACCGCTATCTTGATGACCACCTGGTTTAGCTAAAACGAGGCTAGCACCCGTTAACAAAGGCAAGAAAAATTCCCAAACTGACACATCAAAGCCGAATGGAGTCTTTTGTAAAACTCTGTCGGTTGTTGTTAATTTGTAGGTGTCTTGCATCCACAGCAAGCGATTGTTTAACCCCCGGTGGGTATTCATCGCTCCCTTGGGCTTTCCTGTGGAACCAGAGGTATAAATTACATAAGCCAAGTTCTCTGGTGTAGCAGATGAAATAGGATTTTCTGTACCCTCTTGGGTAATCGTTTCCCATTCGGGATCTAAACAGATAATCGCTTGATGTTGCGGTAATTGATTAACCAAATATTGTTGAGTTAGCAGTAGTGACACTTGGGCATCTGCCAGCATGAACGCTAAGCGCTCTTTCGGATACGTGGGGTCTAAAGGTACATAAGCACCACCCGCTTTTAAGATTCCTAAAAGAGCGACTACCATTTCCAGCGATCGCTCCATGCAGATGCCAACCAAAACATCTGGCTGCACGCCCATCTGTTGCAGCTGGTGCGCTAACTGGTTCGCTCGGTTGTTTAACTCGCGGTAAGTTAGAGACTCACTGAATCCTGTCTCTACATTGTCGAAGATTAATGCAATCGCATCCGGTGTCTTTTCTACCTGCTGCTCAAATAGTTGATGGATACACTTTTGGGGGTAATTAACTTGAGTGTCATTCCATTCCACCAGCAAAGTATGACGCTCAGATGCAGTTAATAGCGGCAAATCTGATAAACACTGCTCTGGATCGGCAACAATTCCTTCCAGTAAGGTTTGGAAATGCCCTAACATTCGGGTGATAGTGTCCGCGTTGAACAAATCGGTGTTGTATTCCAGCGTTCCGCTCAATCCCTGTTCCGTATCTATCATTGATAGGAATAAATCGAACTTTGCGGTTCCACTCTCAACTTCCGAAGTTTTTAAAGTTAACTCTGGTAATGAAACCGTTGATAATGAGGGATTCTGGAGGACGAACATTACCTGAAATATCGGGTTATAGCTCAGATCCCGACTCGACTGTAATTCCACCAGCTTCTCGAAGGGCAAATCTTGGTGAACATACGCATCAATTGCTATCTTTCGCACTCGCACCAATAATTCTTTAAAACTGGGATTTCCCGCCAAATTGGTACGCAACACCAAAGTATTGACAAAGCACCCAATCAAGGATTCCAGCTCAGCGCGATCGCGGTTGGCAATTGGCGAACCAACTAAAATTTCCTCCTGTCCTGAATAACGGTAAAGTAACGTCTGAAACGCCGCCAGCAAGGTCATAAATAAGGTGACACCCTCCTGCTGACCTAGCATTTTGATTGCCTCAGTCAATGCTTTGGGCAGCACTAACGTTTGCTGCGCTCCCCGAAAAGTCTGAATTGGCGATCGCGCCCGGTCAGTTGGCAACTCTAATACGGGAAGTTCTCCCCCTAACTGCTGCTTCCAATAATTCAGATGAGTTTCTAGCTTCTCACCGGAGAACCATCGTTGTTGCCAATCGACATAATCAACATATTGGATGGGAAGTTCAGCAAGTGGCGAAGGCTTTCCGGTCGAGAAAGCTTCGTAAAGTGCTGTCAATTCTCGGACGAAAACTTTAACCGACCAACCATCAGCAACAATGTGGTGCAGCGTGAGCAGTAGCATCGACTCTTCTGCGGTTAGATGCAGCAGTTTTGCCCGGAATAACGGGGTTTGTGCCAAATCGAAGGGCGTTTGAGCCTCTGCGATCGCAAATTGTTGCGCTTGCGCTTGTCTCTCAGCATCGGGCAATTGCCGCAGATCCACCTCTGGTAAATTTAAGGTGACGCAGCTTTCCCCAGAAATCGCTTGCACGGGTTCGCCCTCCACTAGGGCAAAGCTTGTCCGCAAGATTTCGTGTCGCCGGATAATTTCGTGAATACTACGAACCAGCACTGGCACATCCAACCGTCCTGTCAGGCGAACCGCAATGGGAATGTTGTAAGCCGGAGTTCCTGGTTGCAGTTGATTGACAAACCACAATCTAGCTTGAGAAAAAGAAAGCGGATGCTCGTCAGTAGTTTTCTCAACTCTGCACAAAGGTATCGATGCAGACGGAACCGCCTGAGTAAGTTGGTCGAGTATCTGCGTTGCCAGTTGGGTAATGCTAACTCCCTCGAACAAATCCGCGATGGATACAGCTACCTCCAAATCAACCTCGATCCGATTCTTCAACTCGAAAACCATCAACGAGTCGAGACCAAAACGGCTCAAAGGCTGCTCAACACTAATATTTCCTCTGTGATTCTTCCTCTGCGTCCTCTGCGGTTCGTTCCCAAAATCTAATTCAAACGACGCAACACCCAGCACCCGCGCTACTTGCCTTTGCAGATAAGCCTCTAATCGCTGCTGACGTTCTTCCGACTCAACAGCCAGTAACTCTTCGCGGGTGAGATTATCTTCATTTTCGAGATGATAGGAATTCTCTAAAATACTGCTACCAATAACATCCAATTCGCCTGCAAGATACTCCGCACGAGTAGCGCGGCGTTGAATCTTCCCACTGGAAGTCTTGGGAATACTGCCACCTTTAATCAGAACTACCGCATAAACTTGTATCTCATGTTCTTCTGCAACTGCCTGACGAATGGCGGCGGTGACTTCCTCAACATTCGGTTTCGCGCGAAATTCTACCTCTTGCACCACGACCAGCCGTTCTTCATTGCCGACTTCTACCGCAAAAGCGGCACCACTGCCTGCACGTAATCCTGGATGGCTGCATTCTGCCGTTCTTTCGATGTCTTGGGGATAAAGGTTGCGACCCCGGATGATAATTAAATCTTTGGCTCGACCTGTGATGAACAGTTCCCCATTGTGCAAAAATCCCAAGTCGCCTGTTCTTAAAAAAGGCTTTCCGTCCGTATCTGCCAGGGAGGCGCGGAAGGTTTGCGCCGTTTCCTCTGGTCGATTCCAATAACCGTGACCGACACTAGGGCCTGAAACCCAAATTTCACCGATTTCATCTGGCGCACATCGGGTTAAAGTTTCAGGATTTGCAATAACAATCTCCTGTTCTGGTAATGTGTTCCCGCAACCGACCAGAGGCTGGGAATTGTCGTCGTCATCAGCATCAATGACTTGATTGCGTTCTAATGCCGTTTTTTGAACGGTTTTCGTTACCGCAACTGCTGCCTTAACACCACCAGAAACGATCAGGCTAGCCTCCGCCATCCCGTAACAGGGATAAAAAGCTGTTTTTAAAAAGCCGCAGGAAGCAAAGGCATCTGCAAACCGCTCTAAAGTATCTTGGCGGATGGGTTCTGCACCGTTAAAAGCGACACTCCATCTGCTTAAATCAAGGGTTTCTTTTTGCTCAGGTGTAATTTTCTGAACGCACAGTTCATAGGCAAAATTCGGGCCACCGCTGGTAGTCCCTTGGTAGTCAGAAATCGCTTTCAGCCAGCGATACGGACTCAGCAGAAAAGACGCGGGTGACATTAAGTAGCAAGGGAACCCGCCATACAAGGGTTGCAGGACACCGCCGATAAGCCCCATGTCATGATAAATCGGCAGCCAGGAGACAAATTTGCTACTGGGCGAATGCTCCATGAGTCGGTAAGTCATGGCGGCATTGTGCAGTAGGTTGCCATGAGTGAGCATGACTCCTTTCGGTATCCCAGTAGAACCGGAGGTGTATTGCAGAAAAGCTAATGTGTCTTGATGAATGCTTGGCGGTTCCCAATTCTCTTCGATGCCATTGGCAATGTTGTCTGTGGTGAGCCAATTTAAAGCATCTGAGTCAGTTTTTTGAGCGAGAAGCGATCGCACTTTCGCAAAAATCGCCGTTGTGGTGAGCGCGATTTTTGCCTGTGCATCTTGCAAAATTGCTTGAATTCTCGGCGTGTTGCGTTGGTTGCGAGGCGGATAAGCGGGAACGGCGATCGCGCCTGCGTACAAACAACCGAAAAATGCCGCTAGATAATCCAAACCCGGTGGATAAAGCAATAAAGCCCGTTCGCCACTTAAACCCATCGCTTGCAGCTGGGATGCGATCGCTCTACTGCGCCGATCCAGCTCTCGATAAGTCAGGTTCTCGGCTGATGTTTCCCCGTCCTGCAAGAAGGTAAACGCCAGTTTTTCTGGTTCGTTTACAGCTCGATAGCGCAGAATGTCTGCTAAAGTGGCAATTTTCTTAGGCGGGTTTTCTGGAAAATCTTGGCAAAAATCGACCATGTTACTTTTTCTGCTTTTTCAACCCTGACTTTTTTAACCCTGAACGATTGAATCCGACCACAAAGTTCAAACTCTCTAGTTCAAACTTTCTCGTCAAAGATTCGCGTTGCCGAACGGAAACCGCGCATCTGTACCTCCAAACCAGATGGTCGGATTAAAACTGAGCGCTTCATCTGTCTTTGCTTTTAAATCAGCGTTTTTGGGAGTTTTAGGAACCCTCGGCAGAGCAAAAAAGCTCGCAAATTCTGGTGTTGGCGTTCTTGCCAACGCTCCTCTTCAAGAGGGTTCTTAGCGGTAACTTTTCACTACTATTGACATTTATTTTTAATAAGCTTGGATAACCTTAGTACAAAGCTTGCAAGTTTGGCAAGTAGCAATCGCAAAATTTTTTCAGAAATAAAATTCCGGCTTTTGCTCTTCTAGGGTTGGGGGAAGCATGACTTAAACTAGCCGGAAAGCTTCCCCCGACGCTTGTGCAGTAGAGTCTGACATAACCCCAGCCCTTCTCCTACAAGGAACGAGACTTGCTCCGCTTCCCTATCACGGAATGCGGCTGGGGGTTAGGCTTTGTATATGAGCGAACGGAAAACCGCTATAGTTTCATGCTCTCCCGGTCAAGGCGTGCAAATTTTTCTGGACGCTAAATCGGGTATTTTCAGAAAAAACTGACATGAGTTCTCAATAGACTAATTTTTTTTATACCCTTGACATTGGCAGATAAGACGTTATATGTTGCTGACCTAGTGATAATAACTTTCAATAACCAACTAGGTCGTAGTGAGCGCATCGATTGGGCGTGAGGAAATTTGAAGCAAACAAATTGTTACACCGCAAGTAATCAAGCGATGAATGGATTCTTTTGCGCCGAAGAGTCATGCCAAGCTGGAGAACAGATTATCGGGTGTGCAACGAATCACAAAATCTATGTACTGATTGAGTGTCCACCGCCTTGGACACCCGATCCCCTTGATTCAAAATTCCTCCCGGCTAATTTAAAAGCCTTGAAGGAGGAAATTGATACAGAGGAACTTTCTGTTCGGGTTGTATTGATTCATAGCGACCAAACTAAGCGCGATCGCAACAAGCGACTGATAATTTTCCGAGCAAACACCGGACTTTCAGTAGGTTACACCAAGCAAGAATTTCTGATTTCAGATATCAATGATGTAGCTTCTTTACTGAAAGACTGTTTAACAGGAAACCCTCCAGAACAGGAGGCGATAGATATTCAAACAAGAGATATTTTAGTATGCACTCACGGTAGCCATGATAAATGTTGCGCTAAGTATGGAAATCCTTTTTACAAAGCTGCTTTAGCTGCTGTCTCTAACTTATCACTCGATCGAGTCCGCGTTTGGCAAGCCAGTCACATTGGCGGTCATCGCTTTGCCCCTACTGCGATTGATTTTCCAGAGGGAAGATACTATGGCAGACTCAACCAAAAATCATTTGCTGCCATTCTGACCCGAACGGGTGACATTCAGTGCTTGAACAATGTCTATCGCGGTTGGGGCATTTTACCTTGGGCAGCTCAAATCTTAGAAAAAGAACTCATCCTCAAATATGGCTGGGATTGGTTTAACTATCAGGTTGCCTATCAGATAATTGAGCGAAGCGAAGATGAAAATTTTAATCAAGTTGAAATAACTTTTAAAACTCCGAATGGAGTTCTGAGTGTCTATAGAGCCGACATTATTGAAGATAAACATAAAACTCTTCATTTAAAAGGAGAATGTGACAGCAATGAATTGTATGAATTCAACCAATATATTACGAAAAACCTGGTAAGTATTTCGTAGTAATAGATAAATTTCTAAAAATATCCTTTTAAGACATAGAGATTATATTTCGATTGTCAAATCATCTTTTTCTTGATTTGTGTTCTTAACGTCTTGGTGGTCAAATATTTTTTAAAATTAATATGTTTTCAATCAAACAAATAGCCCATTTTTTAAACAAAGTCGCTATTTATTTTCAGTATTTTATTTTCCGCTGTTATACAATTTTGAATTCAAAGACCAACTATAGTCAGCGTAATATCCGACTGTTGTTAATAACACTTTTAACAATTTGTATTGTTTCTGCCTGTGGGAATAATGCCAAAAAGAATGGGACGAATAACAGTATTAATGTTTCTCTAAACTTGCCTTCTCAAGCTGTACGAGTAGTCAAGCACGCAATGGGAGAAACAAAGGTTCCCGTTAATCCGCAGCGGGTAATTGTGCTGGGAAACTTGGAGAATGTCTTAGCTTTAGGGATCAAGCCTGTAGGTGCCACAACCTTAGGAGATGGGGAGTTTCCCTCCTATCTCCGGAATCAAACTGAAGGAATTACAAAACTTGGCATAAATGGGCAACCAAGCCTGGAGAAAATTTTGTTCTTGAAGCCAGACTTGATTTTGGGTTGGTCTTGGGATGAAGAAATCTATGAGAAGCTATCACAAATTGCCCCGACAGTTTTTGTTGAAGGGAGTATTACCTGGAAAGAGTGGCTGAGAACATTTGCCGAAGCGCTGGGTAAGACGCCAGAAGCCGAAAAGCTTTTAAGGAATTATAATCAGCGCGTCGAAACGTTTAAAGAGCAAATGGGCGATCGCTTCTCGCAAATCCAGGTATCTGTGGTTAATTTTTGGGCAGATCAAGTCCGCATTTACATGAAGCGCTCCTTCAGTGGACTCATTCTCAATGATATCGGTATGCTCCGTCCATCAGCGCAGAATAAAGATAAAAACTCGGAAAATCTCTCATTAGAACTAATTCCTAAAATGGAAGGTGATGCGATTTTCTTAGTACTCGGAGAAGGTAAGGAATCTAAGTTAAACCAATTTACAAATCATCCGCTTTGGTTCCAATTGAATGCGGTTAAACAAGGTAAGGTATACCAAGTCAATAGCGATGCCTGGATTAGCAGTTGGGGCATTATCGGAGCCAATCGAGTTCTCGATGACTTGTTTAAATATTTGGTAACAGAGAAATCAAGCAAGGGCAAGAAATTCCCTAAAGTTGCAGCTTTGACTCAATAGTTTAATCCCTAATCAAGATTCATCCAAAACCGCCCACAATCGATAAAACACTACATTCACCAATGGGAGGGATATTCTACTCGGATGGAAACCGCCTTAACAAAACTAATATGCGAACCTTCTTCATCATTTGGATCGGTCAGCTAGTCTCAACGATCGGTAGCTATATGACCAGTTTTGCCATCCAAATCTGGATGTGGGAACTGACTGGTCAGGCGACGGCACTTGCTTTAGTGGGTTTCTTTACCCTGGTGCCGAGTATCTTAATTACACCCATTGCTGGGCTAATTGTAGACCGCTGGAACCGCAAATTCCTGATGATGATTGGCGACACGGTGACAGCTTTGTGTACTGTGGTAATTCTTTGGCTGTACCTGACCAACCAATTGCAAATCTGGCATCTTTACGTCGGTGGCGCGGTTAGCGGTGCTTTTAGCGAAATTCAAGCGCTGGCGTATTCAGTATCGATTGCAATGCTGGTGCCCAAACAGCATTACACCCGTGCTACCAGTCTGGATTCTGCGATTCATTACAGTTCGATTATTATTGCTCCCGCGCTGGCGGGTGTACTTTACTACACGATTGGATTTGCTGGGATCTCGCTCATCGATATCGTCACATTTGCGATCGCTATCGGCACAGTTCTCAAGATACATATCCCCCAACCCACAAGTAGCGAGACATCCTCTCACGATAAAGGGATCTTCCAGCCGATTATCTTCGGCTTCCACTATATTCTGGTGCGTCCCGGTCTGCTCGCCATTGTAGTCGCGGCGTCCTTGTTCTGGTTTGCCCACGATCTGGGCGCTGCCTTGTATGCACCGATGATTTTGGCACGCACGGGGAATGATGCCAGAGTGTTAGGCAGTATCGGTTCAGCAGCCGGATTCGGTGGGGTAACGGGAGCGTTTCTCTTGAGTGCCTGGGGCGGCTCTAAGCGCCGCATCCACGGCTTTTTACTGGCAATGGTGGGGGCGGGTCTGAGTAAAACCGTCTTTGGGTTGGGTCAGATGCTCATGATTTGGTTTCCCGCCCAGTTCTGCTCATCGCTGAATTTTCCCTTATTGAGCAGTTCCAACACAGCAATCTTGCTCAGCAAGGTAAGACCGGATGTGCAAGGACGGGTTTTCGCTGCCCGATCGGCAATTAAGCAAGTTGTTAGCGCGATCGCTCTATTAATCGCTGGGCCACTTGCCGACCACGTTTTTGAACCAGCGATGATGCCAGGAGGTGTTCTTGCACCCATCCTCGGCAGGCTATTCGGCACGGGATCGGGTGCAGGGATGGCGCTTTTGTATGTCATCACTTCCATCAGCTTATTGCTGATAGGTTTGGGTGGGTATGGCTTCCGCGTGTTGCGCGACGTGGAAATCAGCTTACCTGACCATGATGTGGAGCCAGAAGTTGAGGACTCCAGATGCGGAGGCTGAGGGTGAGGTTTTTTAGGTGCAAGCCAGGTAAGCGGAAGCGTTCATTAACCGCTTCCGCTCTCAGTATTGCTGCATTATTAGAACTTGTGGCGCTAGTCGCTAGCTGTTTACCTCAGCGCTACCCAGCGATCGGCGCTACTGGTCGATCTTCCGGTTCTATCGAATTCAGCAACGTCTTCTTAGCTAAATATTTTTTACTTTCTTCAGGATCGAAGAACCACGGAGACAGATTGGGTGGATTGTTGATACCGTTCAAGTAATCCCTGGCAACTTCTGGATTTTGAGCCATTGCGATCGCAATCTCTTGCAGATGAGCCGGAGGCGTCAACAAGCAATCCGTTAAGGCATGACCATGCTGACAATATTGCCAGAATTCATCGAAGACTTCCTGCATCCATGACTCATCAAAGCGTTGGTTGCCATGTTCGACAATCCGTTGCGCGACCAGATGTGCCATCTTTGTGGCGTTATTCGCTCCCTGCGCTCCAACGGGATCGTGCAAAATCACTGTATCGCCAATCCCCATCACCGTTGCACCTGATGGCAAACGACCAATCGGCTTACGCACAGTCGGTGTAATTGCCCCACGAACCCATGCTTGCTCGTCGATCAATTCCATATCCTTGACCGTTTCGTAGTTCCACGGGGTCAATTCCTGGATGACTTGTTTGCTGAGTTCCACTAATTCTTGACCGGATTGGACCTTGCCAAACCGATCCATTGCTCCACCAGGGTAGGCTTCAAAGGCAACAGTGTAAGCGGAATCTTTGCTATTGGTATAAAACGGAAACTGGAGCATCTCTCCAGCGCCGGGTATATTACTGACCTGAAAGGTGCGTCCCTTCATCGGATCTCCCTTGAGTCCGGTGTAAATTCCGCCAGCTAAATGGCGCTTTGGCTGGTCGTATTGGGATTTTTGCTCGTCCCGCTCAAACAAGGTCGAGAAGGAGCCACGACCAGCAGATACCACGACTAGATCGTAGTTTTGAGCATATTCCTCCAAGTTTTGTAACGTCATTGCCTGAACAACCAATTCGCCGCCTCTGCGGACAAACTCCTGCATCCAAACGGATAATTTGAGGCGTTGATCCACACCTCGCCAGGGCTTTTCTAGAGTGGAGGAGACAACTAAGGCAACATTGCCCTGTGGGTCGCACAGGTTGTTATGAAATTGGTCGCAACCCAGAAACTGCTCATCCCAGAAATTGAGTCCCAGGTCACGCTCAAGTTGTAGCGCATCTGGAAACAACAATGGCATTGCCATTATTTTGCCATTGAGGATAGCTTCTGGGGTGCGATCGCTAAATAGAGTCACTGCATAGCCTGCATCCACCAGACTAATCCCTAAGTAAAGACCCGCTTGACCAGCGCCAATAATCGCAATTCGTTTCATGGGATATCCTCCGAAGTTGAGTAGGTCTAGGTTTAAATGGCGATCGCTTTCAAAGAGAACTCAGCAAGTTACTTTAATAAATTAGCCGATACGAATCTATCTAATATCGGGACGCAGGCTTCTAAAACGAAGCGTGGCAAACGCTTCCACTTCCTACGCAACTAATCGGTTTCCACCAAAACGGTAACAGCCGCAACCGCGATCAGCATTTCGTCATTCTTATCATTGAGTGAGGCAATTGCTCGACCTTGAACGACCATTCCGCCAGACTCAACAGTGAGAGTTTTGCGCCCAAAAGGTAATACAGCTAACACCTCCGCTTCCCGTACTTGCTCTGGGTAAGGCACTGCCACCTGTACTTCAACGATCATTTGATCGGGGTCGCTTAAACCTGCAACTTCCCAGACACCCGGCAAAGCATTGTGAGCGATCGCATTCCTGACAGCCCTGGTTGCGGCGACAGTGGGTTCCTGTCCGTGCTGATCGATTCCCATCCCCATCTCGATAATTAAGCGTTTACGAGCCACCGTTACTCCTCTGACGACACTTTATGTTTTCAACTGACCTGCAATATATTCTCTGACTTCTTTGGCTGAATCTAGCTGCAAGACAGCAGATGCGGTCGCTTCCGCTTCATCTATCCTCAACTTTGAAATCGCTGCTTTCACCGTAGAAATGGCTGGGGAGTTCATACTGAATTCATCAACGCCCAATCCGACTAAAATGGGTGTCGCTAACTCTGATGAAGCTAATTCGCCGCACACTCCCACCCAAATCCCAGCATGATGAGCAGCGGTAACAGTTTGCTGAATCATTCGCAGCACTGCTGGTTCAAAGGGATCAGCGAGAGTCGCAACTTTGGGGTTTGTGCGATCGCTTGCCATGACATACTGGCTCAAATCATTGGTGCCAATACTAAAAAAATCTACCTCTGCGGCTAGTTTGTCAGCCATTGTCACCGCTGCTGGCACTTCCACCATGATTCCGACTTCCATTGCTTCATCAAAACTCATCCCCAAAGAGCGCAATTCTGTCTTAGCGGCGGCTAAAATCTCTTTGGCGGCGCGGATTTCTCTCACGGATGCCACCATCGGAAACATAACCTTAATCGAGTGTTGGTGACTGGCGCGTAAAATTGCCCGTAGCTGAGTTTTCAGTAAATCTGGGGAATCTAGTAAAAAGCGAATTCCTCTCCATCCCAGGAAGGGATTGGCTTCTGGTGGCAAATTTAGGTAAGGGAGGGGTTTATCTCCGCCAATATCGAGAGTGCGAATAATCAGGGGATGGGGAGATAGGATAGATGCGATCGCTTCATACGCTTCTCGTTGTTCTTCCTCAGTCGGGATGCTGACTCGATCGAAATACAAAAATTCACTCCGCAGCAATCCCACCCCTTCTGCACCCGTATTTACAGCAATTTTGGCCTCTTGTATTGTCAAAATATTTGCCATCACCTTAATTTGATGTCCATCGTGGGTGATAGCGGGTTGCTGTGCAGCAGCTTGTAACGCCTGTTGTTGCGTTTGCTGGCGATTGCGTTTTGCTTGTAATTCCCGCAACTGGTTATCGTCTGGTTGCACCCACACCTCGCCAGTTTCCCCATCAAAGGCGATGAGCGTGCCATTCTGCAAGCGCAGCAACTCAGCACCCACGCCTACAACCGCCGGAATGCCGAGCGATCGCGCTAAAATTCCACTGTGAGAAGTCGCACCGCCAGCAACCGTACAAATTCCCAAAACTTTGCTGAGATCTAATTGTGCCGTTTCCGAAGGAGTCAAGTCAGTCGCCACCAAAATCCCTGGTTCTGGCAAATTTATAGAAGCGGGTGCTGTACCTGTAAGCGATCGCATCACTCGCTGTCCCACGTCAAAGACATCAGCGGCGCGTGCTTGTAAGTACGAGTCTGGCAATGCTTCGTAAGCTGCAACTGTCTCATCGATAACAGTCTTCCAAGCTGCGGCGGCACTAAAATTTCGCTCGAAAATCAGCTGACGCGTGCGATCGATTACAAAGGGATCTTCTAAGCAAAGCAAATGAGCATCAAAAATCGCCGCTTGTGCTTCTCCCGCCGAAGCAGATATTTGGTAGCGGAGGGTTTGAATCTGATGACGAGTTTGCTCGATTGCTGTCTGTAACTGTTGCCATTCCGCTTCGGGATTGTCTGCTTGCTGCTGTTGTACGTTGAGAACGGTGGGTTGATAGATCGCAATATTGCCGATGGCAATACCCGCAGAGGCAGGAATCCCAGAAAACTGAGAATTGGAAATAGGGAATTGGGGTTGCTCCGGAAGCGGGGTTTCCCCACCCCGAACCTCCGCGACTGATTCCCCGAAGTTGGCTTC
This sequence comes from Trichocoleus sp. Lan, assembly GCF_039961855.1. NCBI lineage: Bacteria > Bacillati > Cyanobacteriota > Cyanophyceae > Leptolyngbyales > Trichocoleusaceae > Trichocoleus > Trichocoleus sp. Lan. The sequence continues at coordinate 74,758 of NZ_JAMPKA010000007.1, forward strand.
TACTAGCTGTTGCAAGGCTGCTAAGGCGGCTTGGGCATCCGCTCCAGAGGCTGCGATCGCTATCTCATTCCCTTGGCGGATGACCAGCGTAACGACTTGATTGATGCTTTTAGCATTGACCGATCCGCTGCTAGATGTGATGTTTTGTAACGTAATCTCAGATTGAAACTGGGAAGCGGTAGCAACAAATTTGGCAGCCGGACGGGCGTGCAAACCCATCTGATTTCGGACGGTGAGATGGATTACCTGACTTTGGGCACTTATTTGGGCACTGACCGATGCCCCGATGGACTCCGAAGGATTAATACCGGATAACTGGGAGGCTTTCGCTGCTAATGCTCCTCGTGCTTCGCGGATGACTTGCTCAATATTTGCACCGGATGCTGCTGTTACCGCTGCGGCGATCGCTCCCTCTACCAGCGGTGCCTCGCAGAGCCTCACTTGATGCCGCCGTTCTTCTGGCAGAAACTCCAACGCCATTTCCGCACTCAGTACAGCACTCCCCAAATCCATCAAGATGAGGACGCCATCCTCACTGTAAACCGACTCAATCGCTTGATAAACCTGCATTGCATCCGTACCAAAGGGATTTTCCGGATCGTCAATTCCCGCTGCGAGAGCCAGCGACACGGCACCTTGAACCATTTGCTGCACTAACGCTTGCACTCCCTCTGCCAGCTTTCGACTATGCGATACGATGACAATTCCCACCATCTCTCCACCACTTCCTGAGATAACTCGCTCAATTATGTTAAGATTTATTAAAGAGCTTAGGATTTTATGACTCATCCCAGCTTAGAAAATATTGGTGCCCAGCTAGAAAGTCCGAATTCACGCGATCGCATGTTGGCGCTTGCCTCTTTGCGTGAAGTATCGGCAGATGACGCTGTACCCCTGATCAAAAAGGTTTTAGACGACGAAAACCTGCAAATTCGCTCAATGGCGGTGTTTGCACTGGGTCTTAAACCGACCGAAGAATGCTTTCCGATTCTCGTGAAATTGCTAGAAACTGACCCCGACTACGGGATTCGCGCCGACGCCGCTGGTGCCTTAGGTTACCTGTGCGATATCAGAGGATTTGAACCCTTGGTGCGGGCGTTCTACGAAGATACCGATTGGCTGGTGCGTTTCAGCGCCGCCGTTAGTTTGGGCAATTTAAAAGATCCCCGCGCTTTCGACGTACTGGTTCGGGCATTAGATAGCGAAGAAGTCGTGTTGCAACAGGCAGCGATCGCGGCACTCGGTGAAATTAAAGCAGTAGGAGCCGTCGATCAAATCCTTCGCTTTGCCCAAGCTGAGGATTGGCTTGTCCGTCAGCGGCTTGCCGAAGCCCTAGGACACTTGCCCAGCGCCAAGAGTATCTCCGCGCTCAATTACCTGGAAAAAGACCGTCATCCCCACGTTGCTACCGCTGCCACCATCTCCCTGAAGCGGCTATCTGAAAACAATTAAAAATTAGAAATTAAAAATGGGGGATTCTCCATTTTTAATTTTTAATGGGAACATTTTTAATTGCTTACAGCCAGTGAGCGACGGAAAACAAGCCATCTTCTACCTGAATATGCTCCACACCGCGCATCTTGACGATGGGCTGACCCTGATAAGATACGCACAGCCAACCACCGAGGACGAAATCAACCGTAATCTCATTCGAGAAGATTTCGTCTAATCGCAGGATATCGATTCCCGACTCATCCTCAATGGTGTCAAAACCATCGCCGGGAGCGTAAATATAGACATCATTGCCGGGACCCCCATCTAAGCGATCGTCACCTTCGCCGCCAACCAAGACATCGTCACCGTTGCCTCCGAATAAGCGATCGCGCTCCGAACCCCCCAGTAAAAAGTCATCCCCACCTTCGCCATACAGGGAATCCTCGTCCTCTCCCCCTTGAATCAGGTCATTTCCTTGCCCACCGTGGATGATATCGTTGCCTGACTTGCCAACCAGGGTATCGTCGCCAGCATACCCAAAAATAACATCGTCGCACTGGGTGGCTTCAATGTAGTCATCGCTGGGAGTGCCATGAATTCTAGACATGATGCAGGTTTACTCATCCGAAAACTCTTTAACCTTTTATAAAGTAGAGGTCAGCGGTTATCACTCTCTCTAGCGACTGGTCAATCTAAGATATTGAAAGTGATGTTAAAAATTATTAGTCCAGAAGAGTTTGATTCATGGATATTCAAGAGTTTTTCCAGCTGAGTGCAGGCAAATGGTTTTCCCAGCGTACTAGTCACCATCTGGCTTTCAAGCAAGCAGAAAGTGGCAAGTCAGACATCAAGATCGAGATGCTCTCGGCAGAAGATCCGGAAGTGATCAAGCTCTGCGAACAGTACGAAGTTGACCCAGGCTTAGCTTGGGGAGGCGCTCGCGTTAGCTGGGATGGCACGATGGAATGGGATCAAGAAAAGCACGCGGGTTCTAGCGTTCTCGTCCCGATTCCCGACCCGGAGAAGCCGAACGAAGGTCAGTTGCTGCGCGACATGGGCTATGCCGAGAAAGCATCGGTCGCAGGTCGCTATGTCATCGGTAGCGATAATTCATTCACGCTGATTACCGAGTATGAAACGATGTACTCGGAAGAACGCATCTGGTTTGCTAGCGAAAACTTGCGGCTACGAGCCAGTATTTTAAAGCGATTTGGCGGCTTCTCAATGGCTTCTTTTTGCTCGGAAATTCGCATGGGCGTCGCAAAGCCACAAGAAAAAGCCGTTGACACCGTCGCCAACACTTAAAAATTAAAAATGAGGATTGTTCATTTTTAATTTTCCGTTTTCAAGGGCTTAAGTCTCTTCATCACTCTGGGCAACGGCTTTGAGTTTTTGGTAAAACTCAGAATCATCTGCCGTTGGGATGAATTGGTGTATTGGTCGCTTGCTGACATCCCAGCGCGACCAATTTGCTTGATAATTTTTGTGGCTAGAACGCAGCGCAAGGCTGGCGTTGGCGTCTTCTGAATTGGCAACGTCCCTAGGGTTGTCCGTGTTTGTCGGTTCTGACAGGACGGAAGCAGCACCCTCCTCTGGGGAGGGCGTCTGGGCGATCGCAATTGGGTGGGCGATCGCGATCGCCTCGTCACTGGCACCCACAGATGCTTCCGTTGAGGATGAATAAACTGAATTCATCGCCTCTTTCGCCTTGATTCGCTCTAAACTTGGCTCAGGGTTAGAAGCTAAGGTTGCTGGTAGCGGATCGGCTGCTTCCGTCAAATTTTGGGGAAAATTGCGGCAAACCAAGCGCTCAAAATCATAGTTAAAGTGATACAGGGCTTGACCGCGCCGAGACCAGAAATTTAAGATTTGCTCGACAGAAATCGCTTTGTAACGTCCCTGATAAAGCGCCTCAATCACGGCTAGAGGCACCCAGTCGGCACCAAAGTCGCGAACCCAATGGGCTACCAATTCCTCAGCCGTGTAACCCCTAATCAGTTCAAAACAATAGTAAAGAAGCAGCGTCGTTGCGTAGGCAGTAGCTGAGTCTTGTGTTGACTCTGTCATCAGAAGTTAACTTGGCAGACCAGAAATAATATTAATCGCAGATTAGCGTTTAGCTGTCATCAGTCATTAGTCAGTGGTGATATTCATATCTTGCACTCTCAGCACCAGTTCAGGAGAAGTATTAGACAAAAAACGTAGAATATGCGAGCGATAGGGCTTTTGCCTACGGGCGATAATTTATGGCGATCGCCCAAGATTTTTTGTCCGACGGCGAAAGCCCCTAGCAAGCAGGCAATCGCCCAGTGGCAACTAATGCTTGATAAACCATAGCAGCTGCCTCGGCTCGTGTGGCTTCTCGATTTGGGTTGAGTTGTGCGGGTGCCGGGTGGTTCACAATGATACCTCTTTGTGTAGCAGCAGCAATAGCAGGGCGGGCATAGGCTGGAATCGCTGCGCGGTCTTCGTACTTGTCTAATAGTTTTTCATCCCCTGAGGCAAAGCCCAATCCACTCACCAGAGAGACAATCAGCTGGACTCTCAGAACCGGCTGCTGAGGGCGGAAGGTTTGGTCGGGAAATCCGGTAATGAAGCCACCGCTATAAGCTTGTTGAATCACCGCCTGCGCCCAGAAAGTCGGGGGGATATCGGTAAACTGAATGCCTGGGCGTTTGGAAGTGGGGTTAAAGGCTTTAACTAATAAAGCCGCGAATCCCGCCCGATTGAGTCGATCATCTGGCTTGAAAGTGCCATCGGCAAAGCCACCCAGCAGGTTTTGATTTGCCAATCCTCGAATAGAATTCTCTGCCCAGTGTCCCTGAATGTCGCTGAAGCTGGGAAGGGAGGAGTCGGGATTCACTTCCGGATTGACAATATAGGGAGAAGCGATCGCCTTGACTTTCCCTGTGGTGACTAATGCCTGATAGATGAGTGCAGCAACTTCGGCGCGGGTAATGTCTCGCATCGGTTCGAGTTGTTGAACCTGGGGATAATTCACCACCATGCGCCTCGTGGTGGCAACAGCGACGGCATCTGTGGCGTAGCTGGGAATTTGAGCGCGATCGCCATAAACTCCCAAGACGCTAGAATTACCCCCCGTAAGTGCTAAACCACTGACTAAAGATGCGATCGCCTGCACCCGCGTTAGATTTTGCCCCGGTCGAAATGTGTTATCTGGAAACCCAGAGATAAAACCCATCGATGCCGCCTTCGCGATCGCCCCCGCCGCCCAAAAATCTGCTGGAATATCCTTGAAACTGCTCTGATTTCCCGGTCGTGGCGGCAAGTTAAAGGTTTTCGCGATCGCTGCGGCATATTGGGCGCGAGTCATTGCCGCTTCTGGCTGAAACGTCCCATCCGGGAAGCCACTCATCAGATTTTTTGCCACTAGCGCCTGAATAAACGCTTCCGCCCAATAACCGGCAACATCGCTAAACTGGGCGGGTCCCATTGTAAAAGTAGCGGCAACCGTCGCCGCCACAAATTCCACCGTTCCCTGTACCCGCACTGGATTCAGCTGATTTCCCGCTGAGACGACGGCGAACCGGGTCAGATTTTGCAGATCGACTTCCCCGTTATCCCGCAGAATATTACCCGCTGGCTCTTGACGGCTCCCTAGCTGCGGTTTTGCCGCATCATTGATAATTAGCCCCGCTTGTGTATTTTTCTCAATCAGATTGCGACGCAGCACCGGGGTCGCGTCACGAGACAGAAAAATCCCCGCCCGATTCGCAAAAATCTTATTATCGGTAATTAGGGGAGCCGCTTGATCTCCAATCAAAATTCCGTAACCCGTTCTCTCTGCCACATTCCGACGCACTTCCCCCTTGGCATTGCGGACGAGAGAAAGACCTGTGGAGGCATTTTGGGTAAAGACATTATCTAAAATTGCCGGTTTCGCGGTACCCGTGACAAAGACGCCATCGCGACTGCAACTGGTAAAAGTATTATTTGCCAGCCTGGGCGATGTCGATTCTATCCAAACCCCTGTCCCCTTCGCCCCCCGATTTGTTACCGTAACTCCCCGCAGTTGGGCATCCGTTTCCAGCCGCAGGGTAATGTTTTGGGAGCCAAAGCTTGGGCTAATATATTCCCCACTGCCTTCGATTTGAATTCCCTTGCCTTTGCTGGATTCATTCCCTACCACCGTCACCCCAGCCGCAATTACCAGGGGAAACACTTCTCCCCCAGCCGCATTGTAAATCCCAGATGCCAACTGAATCGAAGTTCCGGCTTGAGCCTGCTTCAGGGCACGAGTCAGCGTCTTCAGCGGGGCAGATGAGTTCCCGACACTGTTATCTTTGCCAGTTGCTGGGTTGACATAAAGCATTGGTTGACCCATAAAGTAAAGAGTTTTGAATTTAGTCCTTTGTCATTTGTCCTTAGTGGTTTGCTTTTGACCAATGACCCATAACCAATGACCAATGACCAATGACCCATAATGATCGAAGTTGAAAATTTAAGCAAAATCTATGGCGCGACCCCAGCCATCCAGGATGTCACCTTTAATGTGGAACCTGGGGAAATTTTGGGTTTTTTGGGGCCGAATGGTGCCGGAAAAACAACAACCATGCGGATTTTGGCGGGATATCTACCCGCTTCCAGTGGGACTGCCCGGATTGCTGGGTACGATGTGCATGAAGATTTAATGGCGGTACGGCGGCGGATTGGATATTTACCGGAGACGCCACCTTTGTATCCTGACATGAGCGTGGAGGGATTTTTGCATTTTGTGGCGCGGCTAAAGGGGGTTCCCGGACGCGATCGCAAATCCCAAGTAAATTCAGCAATGGAACGCTGCAACCTCACCGAAAAACGCAAGGTACTCATCCGCAAGCTTTCTAAAGGCTTCCGCCAACGGGTTGGCATTGCCCAAGCGATCGTCCACGACCCACCCGCGATTATTCTAGATGAACCCACGGTTGGTCTCGACCCTCGGCAAATTATCGAGGTTCGCAACTTAATTAAAAGCCTTGCCGGTAGCCACACAATCATTCTCTCTACCCATATTTTGCCGGAAGTTAGTATGACTTGCAGCCGAGTGGCAATTATCAATCGCGGTCGGCTTGTGGCAACGAATAGCCCGGAAAATCTGGTAGCACAGCTAGCGGGCGGATCGGGCTATGAGTTGGAAATCGACGGGGATGTAGAAGCTGTGCAACATATGCTCTTAGTTTTGCCCGGAGTTCGTTTTGTCGAATCCATCCCCAGCCAGGAATTACCGCCCAATCGCACTCTTATCCGTGTAGTATCAGAACCGGGTACAGAACCGGCGCGTGATATTGCTGCGGTTTTAATTGGGGCGGGGGTGGCATTGTATGAAATGCGACGCACTCGCGCTAGTCTTGAGGACGTGTTTATCGAACTGACAACCCAAGAAAAGGTCGTCGATATGGATACGGATGAAACCGATGGCAATGGGACATCCCCTCCCTCGCCAGCAGAAGCTGCTGCCATTGTTTCCACAGATGAGCAATCTGGAGGAGTTGAATAAATGGGCGTAATTATTAGTAATATTTTGGCGATTTATCGCAAGGAATTGCAGGGCTATTTCGCTTCGCCGCTGGCATATATCGTCGCGGGTGCTTTCTGGTTTTTAGCTGGATTATTCTTCCTCACTGCATTGCAAAGTGAGAGCGATCGCGCTTTGGATATTTATTTTCAAGGACAGCAAATTGGCGCACCCGTTCCCCCCATCGATGTCGCCTATAACACCCTCCAAAGCTTTCTGGGGGCAATGTTTTTTTTATCGTTATTTATTTTGCCCATTCTCTCAATGGGGCTGTATTCCGAGGAACGCAAGCGAGGGACTTTAGAGCTATTAGCCACTTCGCCAGTCACCAACTGGGCGGTGGCGGTGGGTAAATTGTTGGGGGTAGTGACATTTTTTATCACAATGGTGCTGCCGTTGCTGGCATACGAAGCGATCGCGTTTAATGCATCAAGCCCACCCCTACCCCCAGCGGTGCCGCTATTGGGTCATGCAGCATTAATCTTGGTTGCCACCGCGATTCTTAGCTTGGGAATGTTTATTTCTTCCCTCACCGAAAGCACCATCTTGGCAGCAATTCTTACCTTTGTGCTAATTTTATGCTTCTCGCTGATCGAGCTTTTAGCGAAACTGACCGGCGGCGTTTTAGGAGAGGCATGGAATCATTTATCTTTAGTCAAACATTACAACACTTTAGTCCAAGGTGTGGTTGATACCAGCAGTTTGATTATGTTTGCAAGCTACATTATCTTAGGCGTGTTTCTGACTGCTCAATCTATCGATGCTTTACGCTATCAGCGCTCTTAAATTTACGAATGGCGAATCGCGAATGGAGTGGTTGCGATGAGAAGACCGAAGGCGTGAGATGCAAGTAGCCCACACCTTAAAGGGTGGGGCTTGCGCCTACAAAGACCGCCTTCGCGTTTTCCTGCCTCTCTATTACCTGCGTAGACAAGCTTCGTTTAGATAAGGATTCAGCCTGCGAGGAGAGATTTATTGACGGATGAACAGATCGGCACCCGCAAACCTACCATTAACGAACTGTTACCTAAGCTAAACACTTACCTAAAATCTATTGGCAGCAATTACCAATTACCAATTACCAATTACTGATTAGCCAACATGAAAACCATTAATTGGAAGTATTTAAAATATCTCTTTTTGCTTGGCCCAGTTCTGACAATTACGGGTCTAGTTGCTGGATTGGTATCCAGTAGCTGGGGTTCTGTGCCCGTAGGTTTAATCGTTGCTGGAATTGTAATTATTGGGTTATGGCTGCTATCTTTGGGCGGTTCGCCAAATGGCTTTTGGGGACGCCGGTCAACTCAGGCGGGAACCAATGCTCTAGCAGCAACGCTGGCGGTTTTGGTGATTTTGGGGCTGATTAATTTTCTGGGTGTTCGCCGTGTTGTGCGAGTGGATTTAACGGAAAATCAGCTATTTACCCTTGCCCCCCAGTCGCAGCAATTAGTGCAAAATTTATCGCAGCCAGTCAAGTTGTGGGTATTTGAAGAAAATCCGAATCCTCAAGACCAACAATTGTTGGAAAATTACCGACGATATGGCTCTCAATTTAGTTTTGAATTTGTCGATCCGCAACTGCGACCCGGACTGGCTCAAAGGTTTAACCTTCAATCTCTAGGGGAAGTTTATCTGGAATCGGAGGGACGACGAAAGCTCATCCAGACAGTGAATCCGCAGCGCGGGGAGAGCCTTTCAGAAACAGTGGTGACGAATGCGATCGCCCAAATTACGAGCGATCGCGTTGGCAAGGTTTACTTCCTCCAAGGTCACGGCGAACGTCCCTTACAAGCGGCGCAAGGAAGCATCTCTCAGGCGGTGACTAGCCTGGGAGAGAAAAGCTACACCACTCAACCCCTAGATTTGGCGAAAACTCCAGGAATCCCCCAAGATGCTGACCTCATCGTCATTGCTGGCCCCAAACGGGCGCTGTTTGCAGCTGAAGTCACCGCTTTGAGCGATTACCTGAAGCGCGGCGGTAGGCTACTGGTGATGGTAGACCGGAATACCAATCCCGGTCTGGATAACTTGCTCAAAGATTGGGGCGTGAGGCTGGATAATCGTCTTGCCATTGACTTGTCCGGCGGTCAGGCGGGACTGAGTCCGGCGGTGATTATGGTTACGCGCTACGGTCAACATCCGATTACGAAAGATTTTCAGGATGGTCGTTCTTTCTACCCGTTTGCACGACCGATTGAAGTGACTCCCATCGCCGGTATCCAGGCGACGCCTTTGCTGGTGACAAATGACCAGAGTTGGGCTGAGAGCAATCCCGAAAGCGATCGCTTGCAGTTTGACCCCCAAAGCGATCGCCAAGGGCCTTTAATTCTCGGCGTCGCCCTAAGTCGCGTCTATCCTCCCCAAAGTGTGTCTGCACCATCCCCAACTCCAACAGCGTCTCCAGGGGCGTCTCCAGGAGCAACCGCTAGCCCCGCCCCCAGTGCATCCCCAAGCCCAACAGCGACGACATCAGCTTCTCCCTCCCCATCCGCAACTACTAGCCCCAGCCCGTCCCCAACCCCGACGGCGACGACATCAGCTTCTCCCAGCCCAACTGCAACCGCTAGCCCCAGCCCGTCCCCAACCCCGACGGCGACGACATCAGCTTCTCCCGCCCCATCAGCAACCGCAAGCCCCAGCGCGTCCCCAAGTCCAACCAATTCACCGGCAAAGACGGCAAATGCTGACCAAAAGCCAGCAGAATCCCGCCTAGTTGTCCTCGGTAATTCTGATTTTGCAAGCGATGGTTTATTCGAGCAGCAACTCAATGGAGATGTATTCCTCAACTCCGTCAGCTGGTTAAGCAAACAGGATGAGCAACTTTTATCCATCCGTCCCAAAGAAGTAAAAGACCGTCGCATCAACTTGTCCCAAGACCAAGCCAATCTAGTGGGTTGGATAGCTGTGTTGATTATGCCCTTAATCGGGTTCCTTACAGCCGGACTGGTTTGGTGGTTCAGACGTTAGTAATTTCAGATTTTGGATTTAATCTAAAATCAACTCGCGTGTTGATTATGAAGCTAAAACGAACAACTTGGATTCTGATACTATTGGCGCTGAGTTTGGGGGGATTCGTTTATTTTTATGAAATTAAAGGTGCCCCCCAGCGAGAAGCCGCACAAGCAAAACAAAAGGAAATCTTTTCTTTTGAGAAAGACCAGATACAGACTTTGACAGTTAAAAGTCAGGAACAAACCTTGAAGTTTGAGCGAGTCACGCAGGAAGCTGTGGACAAGACGAGTATTTCTCAATGGCAGATGAAAGCGCCCAGTGACGTCCCAGCCAGCGATCCATCTGTTTCATACCTGCTAAATTTACTGGTAGATGGCAAGAGCGATCGCACCCTCTCCATCTTCCCTAACCAGCTACAAGAATATGGACTCGACAAACCCCAAGCGACGGTAGAAGTAAGGCTAAATAATCAGCAAACTCATCAGATAATTTTGGGTAAGCCTAACTTCAATAGTAGTTTCTTGTATGCTCAAGTTGACCCCCCCGCCCAGACCCCTCAGCAGCTAGAGGTGCTTTTAGTACCGATAGACTTTGAGTATGGTGTAAAACGCCCTTTGTCAGAATGGAAAGCCAAGGAAACAGTTCAAAAAGATAGTCCGGATAAAACCTCTGACAAAGCAATACCGTCTCAGTCACCTCAGCCCAGTCCCTCTTCTTCTCCAGAAAGTAAGAAAGATACTCCCGGCAAACCATCAGACAAAGCAACACCATCTAAGCCAGATAATCCTAATCCTTCTCCGTCTCCAAAAAATACTAAAAACGGAACTTCTCAAAAAGCAACACCAACACCATCTAAGTCACCTCAGCCCAGTCCTTCTCCTTCTCCAGCAATCAAAAAAGCAACACCATCTAAGTCACCTCAGCCCAGTCCTTCTCCTTCCCCAGAAATCAAAAAAGCAACACCAGCTAAGTCACCTCAGTCCAGTCCCTCTCCTTCCCCAGCGATCAAAAATGTAACACCATCTAAGCCACCTCAGCCCAGCCCATCTCCCTCTCCAAAAAAATAGTGAAAACGCGACTTCAAAAACAGAAAAACCTAAAAAGCCAGATAATTCCAACCCCTCTCCCTCACCATGAACAGCCCCACCGCAACGCTGCTAGTTTCCTGCCCCGATCAAAGGGGACTGGTGGCAAAAATAGCCAATTTCATCTACTCTAACGGCGGTAATATTATTCATGCCGATCAGCATACTGATTTTGCTGCTGGACTATTTCTCACTCGCATTGAATGGCAATTAGAAGATTTTAATTTGCCGCGAGAGTATATTGCTCCAGCGTTTAACGCGATCGCGCAACCTTTACAAGCCAACTGGCATCTGCACTTTTCCGACACAGTACCCCGTATTGCCATCTGGGTAAGCAAACAAGATCATTGTCTCTTTGACCTCATTTGGCGTCACAGAGCAAAAGAATTCTCCGCCGAAATCCCATTAATTATCAGCAACCATCCCGATTTACAAGATGTAGCCGCTCAATTTGACATCGACTATCATCACATTCCGATTACCAAAGAAACAAAATCACAGCAGGAAGCCAAACAATTAGAATTACTGCGGCAATACAACATTGATTTAGTTGTGCTGGCAAAATATATGCAAATCGTCAGCCCTGATTTTATTAGTCAATTTCCGCAAATTATTAATATTCATCACTCATTCTTACCTGCATTTGTAGGAGCTAATCCCTATCACAAAGCCTACGAACGCGGCGTCAAAATTATCGGTGCAACGGCTCACTATGTCACCGCCGACTTGGATGCAGGCCCCATTATTGAGCAAGATGTAGTGCGAGTCAGCCACCGAGATGAGGTTGACGATTTGATTCGCAAAGGCAAAGATTTAGAGCGAGTGGTATTAGCGAGAGCGGTGCGATCGCATTTGCGAAATCGCGTGCTGGTATACGGGAATCGCACAGTAGTCTTTGAGTAAGCAATATCTTACTCAAACACCATGATTTTGCTGTTTATTCTCAGATTGAGGCTTTTCAGGAAGACCGAATCTTGACTTCCGTTCTACATCTCCGATTCCTGTAGGATCGAAGCCAATCGGTACTTGATTCAATTCTGCTAATTTTTGGTCAACATAAAGAATAAACCGACTGGTTTCTGGGCGACTAAACTCATTCGGCTTTTCCGGTTCTGCACCAACTGTTGCACCAGTTGCTAAATAGCTGAGTACCTTATTTCTTAGAGAGACGTGTGCGATATATAAATCCCGGCTTGTCGTACTATTTTCATTTTGCCTAAAAATTCCCGGTAAATCACCAAAAAATATTACAGAACCAGAGGCGACAATAAAGACGTTAATCACAGCATTATTGACTCTATCCCAGCCCTTTTTACTAATAAAGAACAAACAAATTCCTGCAACTAAAGCTGAAGCCGATGTCAAGGAAATTGAGACGTAGTATTGCTGGTAAAAAAAAGTCATAATAGTCGCGTATCGATGACTTCGTGCCTGAATTTCTTCAAATTGCTGCTTTAGCCTCGTTTTTTCATCTTCTGAAGCATTTTTTATTCCTTCACTAAGTGGAGTAAAATTCTGTGTAGCTCCCAGCCATTCATTTGCCTTTTTACTCGCAGACCATTGCATTGAAAAGTAACCAATGCCAATTAGCATTAGCAAGCTACTTGTGAGCAAGAGATGTCCCAAGAGAGTTGGTTGTTGATTTGCACCAGTTTCAAAATTTTTTAAAAAGAATTGCCAGAAACGGTTTCCTTTCTGCGTTGAAATTTTTTCTTCGTTTTGTTTGATGGAAGTTGCTTCTAGCTGTTGATTGTCTAATTTATTAGTTTGTGTCATTTTTAAAACCTCTGTAAAAGTATAAGGTATTGTGCTTAAGTTACCTGTTTGAACTTGTAAATTTTGTGTTGGAGGCGATTGCATTTTTCTCGCTCTTATACTGTACAAAAGATACGATCGCGTTCCTACAAGTGGTTTCCTGGCGACCTTTTGTGCCTGAAACTGTTACGCTGGTCGTTGCTTGACAACAGTTTTAACCTGGTTTAGGTAAGAAGTCTACTGATAAAGGTAAAGAATAAGCTTGCAGCAAGTTAGCTATCCACATACAGGCAAGACCGATTGTGGTTGAATAAACAACCAGAAAGAGTAGGTAAGAAGTCTACTACCAAAGGTAAAGAATAAGCTCGCAGCAAGTTAGCTATACAGCTAGCCAGTGGCAGTGATGACTGCACTGTAAAGTTATGGGATGTCAGTACAGGTCAGGTTCTGCGAACCTTGCAAGGACATACTTATTTAGTACAGTCAATCGCTTTTAGCCCTGATGGTCGTACCTTAGCGAGTAGCAGTCACGACCAGACAGTAAAATTGTGGGATGTCAGTACGGGGCGGTGTGTCAGAACTTTGCAAGGGCACGCGAGTCAGGTTTGGGCACTTGCCTTTAGTCCCGATGGTCGCACCTTGGCGAGTGGCAGTGACGACCGAACGATAAAGCTATGGGATGTCCACACGGGTCAAGCTTTGAGAACTTTGTGGGGGTATACAAATCGAGTGCGGTCTGTTGCCTATTGACCTGGGAGTAAGATTCTAGCGAGTGGCAGTGGGGATTATACCGTGAGATTGTGGGATGTTTCGGACGGTAATTGCCTGAAAATATGCCGATACCAACTGGGTGTTGTCGGTTGCCTATAGTCCTGGGGGTAAGATTCTAGCAAGTGCTAGCTGCGATCGCACTGTGCGGTTGTGGGATGTTAGTAGCGGTGAATGTCTCCAAACCTTCCAGGGATCTCCCAATTGGGTACTGTCAGTCGCGTTTAGTCCAGATAATCAAATTTTGGCGAGTAGTAGCGATCGCACTGTCAGGTTGTGGGATGTCAGTAGCGGTGAATGTCTCCAAACCTTACAGGTGTCTACCAACTGGGTTTGGTCAGTTGCTTTTAATCCGGAAGCAAAGACTTTGGGGACTGGCAGTGGCGATCGCACTGTGCAGTTGTGGGATGTTAGTAGCGGTGAATGCCTGAAAGCTTTCCAGGGACATACCAATGGAGTTTGGTCAGTTGTCTTCAGTCCAGATGGACAAATACTCGCGAGTGCTGGGCAAGATGAAATGATTAAGCTTTGGGATGTAGCGACAGGCGAGTGCGTGAACACCTTGAGAAGTGAAAGACCCTACGAAGGTATGAATATTACTGGCGTTACAGGTTTAACAGACGCGCAGAAAGCGACCCTGAAAGCGCTGGGGGCAGTAGCGTTGGAATGATATTTTCCTCATCTTCTGCAATCCTGGGTGTAATTATATTCGCCTGTAACTCCGACTAGAAATGACTTTCTCCTAAATCGCCCTTGCCCCTCTGCCTGGAAAGCTCTGGTTTTCCGGATGGAGTGTCACAAGTTCGTATTTATATGAATAACTCCCGACGTTGATCCTTCGATTCGCTACATTGGTGTAGAACGCCATTTAGCATTCCGCCGCAAGCGGGAACCATTGTCAAAGTGGCAGCGTCTTGGAGGGTTAGGATGTTTTAACCCCTATATCCATCCATGACTCAATCGATTCCTGTATCCTGGTCAACAGCTGAAGCAACGGTTTCTCAAGCGCCGGTGCAACCTGAAAAACTGTCAAACTACGATCTAATTCTGCATTGTCAGGCGGGGCTGCGTCCTGACCGCGCTGCCTTTGCCGAACTTTTGCGCCGGTATCAGTCTCATGTCGATAAGATTTTGTACCATCTGGCTCCAGATTGGCAGGATCGGGCAGATTTAGCTCAAGAAGTCTGGATTCGGGTTTACCGCAATATTAAGCGGTTGCAGGAGCCAGTCAAGTTCCGGGGATGGTTGAGCCGGATTGCCACGAACCTGTTTTATGATGAGCTGCGTAAACGCAAACGGGTGTCTCATCCGCTGTCGTTAGATGCACCTCGCCTGATGGATGACGGCGAAATGGATTGGGAAATTGCATCTGACAATCCAAGTCCCGACGAAGACATGACGACGCGGGAATTTTATGAGCAGCTGCATGAAGCGATCGCCGATCTGCCAGAGGTGTTTCGCACTACCATCGTCCTGAGAGAAATCGAAGGCATGGCTTATGAAGAAATTGCCGAAATCACAGGTGTCTCCCTGGGAACGGTAAAATCTAGAATTGCTAGAGCGCGTCAGCGTCTGCAATCTCAGCTGCAAAACTACCTAGACGGAAATTAATCTAACTTAGGGATAGAATCTGGTTTCAGCTATTCGGTGGATTCGTACCTCCGGGGTTGCCGATTATCTTTAAAGCAGTAGGATAGCCTTCCTTGTTCGCTGAAGTGCTGCAAGGTGTGGCTTCCAAGAAACGATTTCAGATAGGTCGTGAAAAAAGGGTAGATTTTTACTGGGTGCGATCGCTTGCTAAAAACTAGACTAAGCGTAAATCGTTAAGTTCACCCTTGGTTGTCACGGATTAAGTCAGCTCCCCATTACTTGTGTTTTACTTCTTGGCAAAACAGTTAAGATTGTAATGAAATACAAGTTTCTACGTATATACTGAATGTGGCAAAGATTAGTGACTGCTCTGCTTTCCTATTGTGTGACTTGCTGGTGATGTGAAAATGACCTCTGATTTGAACAATCGTAAGGATTCTGGACAGCGGTGCCCTGCAAACGCACAAGTCTCTAAGGAGATGGATATTTTGCAACGCGATCGCTTTGAATTGCTCAGTGCCTACTTAGATAGTGAAGTAACCGCTGACGAGCGCAAACAAGTTCAGGAATGGCTTAAAAGTGACCCTAAAATGCAGTGTTTGTATACCAGACTGGTGAAATTACGCCAGGGTTTACAAACAATTCCCGTTCCAGAGTCCGAGCAATCAGCAGAACAGGCTGTTAATCAAGTTTTCGGACGCATCAACCGCCGCCGCTCCCAACGGGTTGCTGCATGGGGTGGCGCAGCGATCGCAGCTTTGTTTGTCGGCGCTTTGTCAGGAATTCTTCCGGGTAATCACTCCCTGAGTCCCCAACTAGCAAAAGCTCCCATTTCAGAGACAGCAGCAGAGCCTTTGATGGTTGCCCTGAATCATCCCGCAGTGGAGATTCCCAAAGCAGCAGTCGCGGCTCCAGAAAAATTTGTGAAGCCATCAGTAGATGGATCTGACGCCAAGGGATATCAGAATTAATCCGCTTTGACTTAGAAAATATTGAGCAATGAGTGATGAGTTTTGGAATGAACTCATCACTCATTGTTTTTTAAGCGGCTCCACCATCCAGAGGTCAGCAGAATCCCTTTTTGGCGTCTAACCCGATCAACGCTCATCAAGTAAGCCCAAGCTATTGCTAGTGGCTGCCCAGATGGTTTATAGGTCTCAATTTGATGCCGGTTATATTCATTTTGTGCCTCTGGACGGCTAGGGTCATAGCCTTCCAGATTATCCAATTTCTGTAACACAGTTGAATCGGGAAAAGTGAGTACAAACCCGTGAATTTTTGCATTGCCAGGGATCATTGCGGGATACCCTGCTGGGAGGGAAAAAAGTTCGCCGAATGCGATCGCTCTTTTTTCTTCCACCACCTTTCCAGCACAGTATCGCTCGTAATTGCACTCTCCCGGTTTCAAAGTGCCGTAAACAAAAACTTGTAAATTATTCAAAATGTACTTGCTATAGATATGTAAAAGATTGCTGCTAAAAAAATATTACTCTTACTTAACACCGTAACGTAATTTAAAATGATTTATTAACTCCTATTCTTACTCTTTTTTCACGTTCTATATCGCTAATACATATAGGCTATCGTCCTTCGAGCATGGCAACGCGATCGCTAGTGGGTTCTAAGGGCAAAGCGCAGGCTCGGCAAACACAGTTTTTAAAAAAAATATCCGCTCAATCAAAAAGGATTGTGATAAACACTGATTATCCTTAGTGCAGTTCAGCTCCTATCTGCGTAGGATGTGGATATCTTCAGCGTCAGCAAAAAACAGAAAAATTTAAATCGATAGTGTAGCCTACCGTCCAGACTATGGTGAACAGTTGTGTCAGAATATTGAGGCAAACACGATTACTAATCCAGCAGGAGTTTTTTCCGTGGAGTCCCGTTACAACCCAGCAGCAATCGAGGAAAAGTGGCAACAGACTTGGGCAGAACAAAGCTTAGATCAAACCCCCACAGATAGCACTAAGCCCAAGTTCTATGCTCTGTCCATGTTCCCCTATCCATCGGGCAGCCTGCACATGGGACACGTCCGCAACTACACCATCACGGATGTGATTGCCCGACTCAAGCGGATGCAAGGGTATCGCGTACTCCATCCGATGGGTTGGGATGCCTTTGGTTTGCCAGCCGAAAATGCCGCTATTGACCGGGGTATTGCTCCCGGAAAATGGACTTATCAAAATATTGCTCAGATGCGGCATCAATTGCAGCAGTTAGGGCTTTCAATTGACTGGAACCGCGAAGTTGCTACCTGTTCGCCGGATTATTACAAGTGGACGCAGTGGATCTTCTTGCAGTTTTTAAAAGCCGGACTGGCTTACCAAAAAGAAGCCGCCGTTAATTGGGACCCCATCGACCAGACGGTGCTGGCAAATGAACAAGTCGATAGCGAGGGCAAATCTTGGCGTTCCGGTGCCAAAGTCGAACGGAAAATGTTGCGGCAGTGGTTCCTGAAAATTACCGACTACGCCGAGCAATTGCTCAAAGATTTGGATAAATTGAGCGGATGGCCGGATCGAGTCAAGTTGATGCAGGCGAACTGGATTGGTAAATCCACTGGCGCTTACCTAGAATTTCCGATTGTCGGGTTGGATGAAAAAATTGGGGTTTTCACCACCCGTCCCGATACCGTCTATGGCGTGACTTACGTAGTGCTAGCGCCAGAACATCCTTTGACTGCCAAAGTGACAACTCCCGACCGAAAAGAGGCGGTAGAAGTATTTATCCAAGAAGTCGCCCAAGAAAGCGAATTGGAACGCACCGCAGAGGATAAGCCAAAGCGCGGTATTCCGACTGGCGGGAAGGCGATGAATCCTTTTACGGGAGAAGAGATTCCCATCTGGATTGCCGATTACGTATTGTACGAGTACGGCACTGGCGCGGTGATGGGTGTTCCAGCCCACGACACGCGGGACTTCCGGTTTGCTAAGGAGCAGAATCTCCCCATTCAGGTTGTAATTGTTCCGCCAGGGGATGATGTAGAGACGGGAAATATCGCATCTCTACAGGAAGCTTATACCGAACCAGGAATTGTGGTGAATTCAGACCAATTTAATGGGATGGATTCAATTAAAGCGAAGACAGGGATTGTTGAATACGCGGAAAAAGAGGGTTGGGGGAAAGCGCGGGTGCAGTATCGCCTGCGGGATTGGTTAATTTCGCGGCAACGCTATTGGGGGGCACCCATTCCGGCAATTCACTGTCCCAGCTGCGGTACGGTGCCGGTGCCGGATGAAGACTTGCCGGTTCGATTGCCGGAAGAGGTAGAATTCACGGGTCGCGGGGCGTCTCCGTTGGCTCAGATGGAAGCTTTTGTCAATGTCCCTTGTCCCGCTTGCGGCACCCCAGCCAAGCGGGAGACGGACACGATGGATACATTTATTGATTCGTCGTGGTATTTCTTGCGCTATCCCGATGCGAAGAACGAACAGCAAGTTTTCGACCCCGCAAAAACCAATGACTGGATGCCGGTAGACCAGTATGTGGGCGGGATTGAACACGCGATTTTGCACTTGTTATACTCGCGGTTCTTTACCAAAGTTTTGAGAGACTGCGGTCTTTTAAACTTTGACGAACCCTTCCAACGCCTGCTAACTCAGGGCATGGTGCAGGGCACTACCTACAAAAATCCTGCCACTGACAAATACATTCCAGCGGCACAGGTAGACCCAGCCGATCCAAAAGACCCAGAAACGGGCGAACCGTTGCAAGTCTTCTATGAAAAAATGTCCAAGTCGAAGTACAACGGCATCGATCCAGAGGAAGTCCTCGCCAAGTACGGGGCAGATACAGCGCGGATGTTTATCTTGTTCAAGGCACCCCCAGAAAAAGATTTGGAATGGGATGATGCCGACGTTGAAGGACAATTTCGCTTCCTCAACCGCGTCTGGCGACTGGTGGCAGAATTTGTCGCACAGAGTCCCTCTAGCTCCCCTGACAAAGGCGGGGAGATGAATAAGGGCGAAAAAGACTTGCGACGGGCAATTCACGGTGCGATTCAAGCCGTTACGGAAGATTTAGAAGGCGAGTATCAATTCAATACAGCAATTTCCGAGTTAATGAAGTTGAGCAATGCTTTAGCTGACGCCAAATGCAAAGACTCGCCAGTATATGCCGAAGGGATAGAAACTCTGATTCACTTGATGGCTCCCTTTGCCCCTCACATTGCTGAAGAACTGTGGCACACAATCGGTCACAGCGATTCGGTACACACCCAAACTTGGCCTACCGTCGATCCGGCTGCCTTGGTGGTCGATGAAATCACGCTGGTGATTCAAGTCATGGGCAAAACCCGTGGGGCGATTCAAGTGCCCGCTGATGCGAATCGGGAAGCTTTAGAACAGTATGCCCGCGAGTCAGAAGTTGCTCAGCGGTTCATCGAAGGCAAGGAAATTAAAAAGGTGATTGTAGTGCCTGGAAAGTTGGTGAATTTTGTGGTGGGTTGAAAAGAGAGGCTACGCGATCGCCCTCTTGCCATCTCGGTTCAGAAAAAGAGTGCGATCGCTATTCCATTCAATTATCAAAGCCTCCAGTCTTCTTCAATAATCCTCGTGCTTGAACTTCTCAAAGTCTTTGGGCGAAACTTGTTCTTCAGCAACTGCCTGACCAATCTTGCTTAATGCATCAACTTGATCTACGCAGTCGATAGATGTCACTAAGTTGGGATCGATATTTGGCGGTAATTTCAACTGCTCAAAGCGTTTCTTTGTAAATGAGGTTGTATAGCGGTGATAGGTAAGCAACTTGCGGTTGGAGTCATCAACCGGCTGAGGGGGAGACGTTTCAGCATTTGAGGTACCAGTTTCTAACTGTTGCATCCCGTTAATCGAGGGTACGGAAACCTCTGACAGCTCACGATTAATGTGCTGCGATCTCGGTGTATAGCCAATCAGCTTCATTAAAACGTTCTGCTCTACGTTTGCGTCTTCCATTAAGTCTCCGATTGCATAGCCCGCCCAGTTGAGCAGCGTGTATTTTTTTGCCTCACCCAACTTAATCGGCTGGTTACTGAACCCCGTACCAATTGAAATCAGCAAGAGGTTATCGGCACCCGTTTCCCAACCAATCCCATATTCTTTTTGAGTTGCTTCGACAAACAACTGAAATGATGGGTTGTTAAACATACTCACAGCACCATCAACAAATTCATACTGTTGATTGCCGATAGCAAACATATGAGGCGGGAAAAAAGTTGGTGCAGCAGAACTTGCTCGAACGATATGCCAGAGCGGAATTTCGCTATTACTCTTGAAGAATTGGTTATTTGGATGGTTAACGAAGAACCAGGCTGCATCAGTTGTTACATTCTTGGAAACAACCATCAAGAGTGTTTTCAGTTGATTCGATCCAAGCGTGATGTCACCTAGAATAGACTTTAGATTTTGCTCTAGCGGCTCTGAATCGTACTTCGACCACAGTTGACCGAGCAGCCAACGTTTAGTAAACATTTTATGAGCATCGTTATAAAAAATATCACGCAATTCTCGTGCTGACATTCCTTTAGCGAGTCCTGCGGCTAAAATTGAGCCTGCACTTGTGCCGCCAATGAAATCGAAGTAATCTGCCAAGCACTTCCAAGGGGAATTAGGTTGGTTGCAGAGTATGTCTTCTAACTTAATTAGAATTTCAGCAACGATCAATCCGCGAATACCGCCACCATCCATTGACAGTAAGCGCTTAGGTCGTTTTAAATTCAGTTTTTTCAAGGTTATTTCGTACTCCTTATTTAGTGTTTTTTTTGCAATATCTAGCAAGTAAAATGTTAAGCAATTGCGGCTTTCAATTACACATTTACACGTTTAATTATTAGCAGGTTTACAGGCAAGCTGTTTTAAACTTTACCAAAGTTTAAATTAACCGATTAAAAATGTTTGCAAATCGAATCACGTCAGCTTAAAATTTGCCTCTTGTTGCTACAAAAGACTGCTTTTTGGGATTAATTAAACAATATTTTTTGAGAGCAGTAATTAAGAATCAGTAATCGGTTTTCCTATCCACCATTCCCTGCTACCACAAGCAAGTTTCGTTGATTTGCACCGGCTTGCTGACCGCTCCTGCTATGCCAGTTGGATTAAAAGTTCGTTGAAGATGACGTGTGGCGGCGGCGCGATCGCATAAACAATCGCTGCTGCGTCCATCCTTGAGAGTGGCATCAACGCTGGAAGCGATCGCTTCGCTGGGGTCTTGAGAGCGATCGCGCTAGTTGTGGTTACAACCGCGCTCAGTTTAATCACTGGAACGCGGATGTTTTCTACATCAATCTTCTTACACGAAAGCTTGAGGTTTCTTTAGCGGTTTACCGAACCCATATCCGGGTAACGAGTGCCAGATGCAATGTTCTTGGGTGCCACCTCATCGATGCGGTCAAGTTCTTCTTGAGTTAATGTAATATCCACTGCTGCGACATTTTCCTCAAGATATTGACGGCGCTTCGTTCCAGGAATCGGCACAATGTCGTCTCCTTGGGAGAGCAACCACGCGAGGGCTAATTGACCGGGAGTAACGCCTTTTTCGACAGCAATTTCTTTTACCCGTTCCACTAGGTCAAGATTCTTGTAAAAATTTTCTCCTTGGAACCTTGGCGAAGTCCGGCGGAAATCATCCGGTGCAAGCTGGTCTGGACTGGTCAGCGTACCGGAAAGAAAGCCCCGTCCTAGAGGACTATATGGCACAAAGCCAATCCCCAATTCGCGGACTGCGGGTAGAATCTCGTCTTCTGGATCGCGGCTCCAGAGCGAGTATTCTGTCTGCAAAGCAGTAATGGGATGGATGGCATGGGCCCGTCGCAGCGTCTCAGCAGAGACTTCAGAGAGACCAATGAAGCGTACTTTACCTTGCTTTACCAGCTCTGCCATTGCCCCAACAGTTTCCTCAATCGGAACCCTTAAGTCAACTCGGTGGAGGTAGTAGAGGTCAATGTAATCAAAACCCAGGCGTTGCAGAGATGCATCACACGCTTGATGGACGTACTCAGGGCTGCCATTAATGCCGATCATGGCCTCCTTAGTGCGCTCGATGCCGAACTTAGTGGCTAGGACGACGCGATCGCGTTGGTCTGCGATTGTCTTACCAATTAGAAGTTCGTTCGCGCCATCAATTCCGTATACGTCAGCGGTATCGAGAAACGTAACACCCAGATCAAGAGCGCGGTGAAGGGTAGCGATTGACTCGGTTTCATCAGCTGTACCGTAGAACTCGGACATCCCCATACATCCGAGTCCCAGTTCCGAAACAATCAGTCCTTGGCTGCCAAGTTTCCGATTTTTCATTGTTAGCTCCTTGTTCGCTCTTTAACTCAGGGGCAATATCAAAACCAGCAGGTCAGTATCTAACGTGTCTTGCTGTATCTACTCCCAGGGATGCGATCGATCGCAGCCTTGGGAGTAGAAAATCATTCTATTGATGCCTTATCCAGCTTAGGTGATGCTGACACCACTAGATATCGATACTGGCAGCAATTCGCTTGGGTGACAGGTAAGGATAGGGAGTTTTGCCTTCCTTTTGCAACCGATGGTTCCGCTGCTCAATTTCCTCCTCTATCACATTGAGCTTCGCCTTAAACATATTGTGGATATCGGAGAACTGCTCGTTTTCTAACGGTAATTCAAACAGTGGATTCAATGACGGAGTGGTGAGCATATAGGCGAAAGAAATTTCAAAGTGAGAACTGGCAAAGCTCTGCAATGAATCCATCACGTCCTTCATCGTAATGTCGCCTTCAGTCTCAGGGACTCCGTGATACAGAGCATTGGGTCGGTTGGGAATATACGATAGGTATTGCTCTTGGGGGAAGTTCACTGCCGAGTGTTGGGCACTGACTAGGAAAATAATATTAGTCAGGGTTTTTATCAACAACTCCCGCGTCTCAATGGCAGATGGAAAACCAGGAATATCTGCACGTTTTGGATCGGAAGTTTCAGCAGCCCAAGCTTGGATGACTGGATCGGCTGCCACGGCGGCATCGTCCTTATACACAGCATTTACGATATTGCTAACGTAATCGCTATATGCGTTCCAAATCTTGAAGCCATCTTCTCGATAGTAGAAGTCTTCAACGCCGTCTGAACCCTGCTCGTCAAATCCGCGTGATTTGAGTTCTTCTGGGAAGCTCATCCCAAAAAAGTCCCAATCTTTCCATGCCTTCAGGAATATCTCCAACCCTCCGCCTGTACCAATGGCGAAGGTGGTATCAGTAAAAGGTGCAACGTAAGAAACCAGAGTCTGACGAGCAAGGTAGTTGATACCGATGGTGTCTTGGAAGTGCGGCTTCAGCAATTGACCGATCGGGTGATCTTTGGGGAAAGAATTGTGATGGCTGATGGCATAAGGTTCTGCCGCCAGGTGCGCGTAGCCTAAGTGAGAGATAAACTGGTGGTACTGGTTGTCAGCGCAAGCCACATGAAGCTTCGCCAGCAAATACTTGTTGGGATTAGGCGAGTTAGGAGTGTAAATTTCGTTTTTGCTGTCTTTGTGGCGGGTTAGTTGGATGCCCAGAATGTTAAGCCGGGACTTGCCATTTTCCAGTAGTTCCCGATATACCAACATATAGGGTGCATAGAAAACTTTATCCTTGCGCGGCGGGAGATCCTCCATATATTTGTAATCGAGGATGAACAGCCGTTTTTCTGCGATTAGCTCTGGAATAGTTTTCCCTTGCGCCGTGAGGTTCGCCAAGTCCTTGGGGATAACCGTGTCCTTCGTGCAGAGTGTAATGGTCATCGGGTTAGTCCCTTGAATTAGCTGGCGGCAGAATTCGACATCATCTTTCCAAGTTTTGGGAATGTCGTATGGCTGCTTGAGCCAGCCAGCGTAGAAGGCTGTCCAGGGGTCGCCGCCCTCCTGCTGGAGCTTCTGTACTCTTAGAGGAAATCCCACCTGCGAGTAGAGGTACTCGTGGGCACGCTCCGTAATTAATCCCAGCTTGTGCGGAGGTAGCACTTCACCCGGCGGTAGACCTTTCACCATGCGTGGCAGTTCTTCCAGTGGCACGTCACGTCTATCATCCCGACGAGGATACCGTTGATATTCATACTTTTGATCCTCGCCGCCAGCATACTGCTGCACGATTAGCAACACTTGGTTCTTGATTTCCTCCATCACATGAGTGAGAAAATCGATCGCTTTGTGCTGCTCCATCTCTTTGCTGTCGGGCAGTTTTTCCCCCGATTCCAGGTTCAGCTGCAAGGAAACAACAATCTCTCCACTCTCGGTACGCTGTAGCGGTAGCGTTTTGCGCGTTACTTCACCAGATTTCAACTCGTGCAGATCAACTTCGGCATAGCCCAGAAACTCATCTCGACCGAGGTTGGCGTCCCAAACGGTGAAACGCAGCTTGCCCTCAATGCTCACCACGTCCAAGGTGAACTTTTGTTTCCATGAGGGGTTGCAAGTCTGCAAATGAGGCTTGGATTCTTGTGGCTTTGCCTCGTCAAGCTCGATTACGACATAAGGATCGGGATTAAACCAGCCTGTTTTGTGCAAATTTTTGCCGCTAATCAGGTCAACTTCCAGCTTGCCAATACTGGGATGAAAGAACTTATCGAGTGATTTAATGGCTTCGGAGTAAGTTGTTTCCTGACCCTTGGTGATTAGACCGACAGCCAAGGGGTTGCTAACTTCACTTTGAGCAGACCAATGAACCACAGTCTCGGTCGGACTCTTGGCTGACATCTCGACAGTGGTGAGGGCACTCGTGATGGGGACACCGGGGTCGGCTTTGACCAAGGAGTATTTCAAGATGTACTTTTGGTCGTCGCGCATCTCCAGACGCTCTTTATATTCGCGCTTTGTAAGAGTCTTGAAGGAGCGGACAGCGCCGACTTCATCTTTGCCAGGGGTATCCAATTTAACCCATTCATAAATGGGCCACCATTTCATAATCTCCGGACCAAAGGATTTGAACACATCCCAGACTTTGTCGATGGGGGCGCGAACTATACCTGTTACATCTGCGTTAGGCATTTTTTTAGTGTCTTCTTTGTTTCTAGTGTCAAATTTTGATTTGATCCAGTCAAATCGCTGGTTGAACGTCTTCTCGATGGTGGCTTTGAGCTGCTGAGCATCTACCCCCTCTTGTGGGATAAAGATGTTGTCATAGTTCACCTTAGTGACGTCGGCATTGGCCTTAGTGAGCTTGACCGTACCCCTGTAGAGATTGACAGGCATTGAAGCACTCTTCGTCATCTCGTAAATTAAGGTTCGCTCTTCGTCCGAGCGAGATACGAGGGTCTCCTCCACAACACCTTTGGGGAAGATGATCTCCCTCTTATTGCCCGGTCCCATGTTCACCCCGGTGGCGTATTGTACCCACGAGACATCCTGCCAATTGCCAACGACAGCCCACAACTTATCTACGGGGCAGTGGACATCAAACTCGAAGGAACATTTAATGCCGTCTCTATTTAGAACGAAATTGGTGACTTCAGGAATGCGGGTTGGCAGAAAGTCCTCCATGATTTTGAGTGCTTGTGCCCGCTCGTCTCGGTTCTCGCTCCGCATCACGACGTCGAAAGTCAGCGACGCTTCTGGACCCGTCTCAGTGTCGTAGACACGTGCGGTAGCTTCGTAGAACGTGAACAGCACATTCGGCTCTGGGATGTCGATCTTCCATACATGGTTTTGATCGTCCTTGACAACCAGCTGTTCGCGAGTGATCCCACCCATGAACTCGAAGCGGATAATAGCTCCTACGCCGTTTTGCGGTTTCCCATTATCAGTTTCCAGTTCGGTATTCTCATGTGCGCCCAGAACTTTCTGTAACGAGAGGTAGTCGTCGAACCCTGACCAAAACTGGTTTACCGAAAGGGGTATCTTTTGGACGTTCGTTCGCGAGACGCGTTTGCCGAACTCTAAATCGTCTGTAGAATTTACGCCGGTTGATAAGGTCATGGTGATGTCTCCATAAGCGATCGCGATCGGTTGGTTATAATAGTAAAGGCCATAATTCCAGCCTTCTTGAGGAAGCTACACAACCTGTGGATTGGTTTTTGGTTTTCTTACACACTCATTTGATCGCTCCAACCAGGGACTTTAAATGTCCTTGATTAAAGGCTTAAAATACTTGATTGCTCTTCCTGTTCCTTCTCCCGTTCTGAATCCAGACTTAATTTAAAGGTCAAGCTGTCTGGGAGTAGCATTGATTTCCTAATTTACTAGGGCATCATGTGTAAACAAGAATATCCAGGCAATGAAAAATCGCGGATAAGGGTACAAAGGCAGCAAGAGCTTACCTGACTCGAAGCCACAATATCCATTAATCAGCTTATGCAAGCCTTATTTAACAAAAAATTCATAATTTAGGTAGGTACGGCTTGCGTTTAGGTAAGTTAAGTCTGGCTCCTCAAACCAGTCTGTGCAACCGAAGTTTAGGAACTTAAATGCCGAACTTAAGGATTGTGGGCGAACAACTTCCAGAAGCCAGCAACAGTATTGATTTCAGCTTTTTCAAAATTGAGCAATTAGTAAGGGTTAACTGGTTATAAATTTTAAAAGTCTTTAAGTTTAGAAAATTCTTAACTAACTTTGCTGAGCTGGTAGTCAAAATGGTAAATTATTAACTTTTATGAATTATTGGATATACTTTTATTAAGTTTTTTATAGTTAACAAAAGCTGCTGTTAACCAATCCCTCCGACTCTACAGACAATAGGCGGAACTGGGGGTTTTTATTATACTCGCCCCGCATCTTTTTAATTAAGCTTTTGTATTGGCTCTAACAATTGAGTCAGTCCGGACAGAAAAAGTAAACCCTATTTTTCCTGCTATTCTTATTTTTTTGAGATGAAACTTGAGGAAAAGTATTACACCAATAATATTTGAGCCACTTACTCTTCCAACTGATTTAAAAGTTACACGTTAGGGCGTTTGTTATTATATTTTATGTTGTCAGGAGAATAAAACGTCTATCTTCTAGCCATATCTATCGTTTATCTCAAGCTAGAGATAAGCGCGAACAGTTGTGTCAGTCCCCTGCATATCTGATTCGGGTAAATAGACTTGGCATTTTGCAGCAATAGCACAACCACTTCGTTTCCCTTGCCCGATAAATATATAGCCATAACAAATGAGCATGAAAAATTCAGTGAAACAGAAACGCAAGCGCGGCGTAATTCTAACCGCTCAAGGCTTTGAGAAACTTGTGACCGCAAAATCTGAAGCGGAAAGTTGCAAAAACTCGGACAAACATTACACCCTCGAAGCTTTAAGTCGTCGCACTGGCTTAGATTCAGATACGCTGATGAAAGTATTTGCTTGTGAAGTTGGAGTTGACAAGAGAACCTTGAGTCGCTGCTTCAGAGCTTTTGATTTAAAGCTGGAACAAAGTGATTACTGTTTAGCAGGTTCTCAGATTGAGGCGGTTGAGGAGAGAGTAGGTGCAACTGCTAATGTTCGACAAGATTGGGGCGAGATCCCTGAGTGTGGCGTTTTCGCAGGACGAGAGGAAGAACTGACAACCTTAACGCACTGGATTTTGTCGGAACGCTGCCGACTGGTAACGCTGTTAGGAATCGGCGGAATCGGAAAAACCTGTTTGTCGGTGAAACTAGGCCATCAAATTCAAGATCGATTCGAGTTTGCGATCTGGCGAAGTCTACGCAATGCTCCGCCCATCAACGAGATGCTAGCAGAGCTAATCCGATTTCTATCAAATGAGCGGGAAACTGATTTACCGGCAACGGTAGACGGGAGAATTTCGCTACTGATTCGTTATTTAAAGCTTTCTCGCTGTCTGTTGGTATTCGATAATGCTGAGACAATTCTGCACGGGGGCGATTTGCCTAAGACTTCCTGGCGCTATGGCGCTGGACACTATCGCGAAGGCTATGAGGATTATGGTGAACTTTTGAAACGGGTAGGAGAAACACCCCATCAAAGTTGCTTGGTGCTAACAAGCCGAGAGAAGCCAAAAGGAATTGGACTACTCGAAGGAGAAACTTTACCCGTTCGAGTCCTGAAACTAAAAGGCTTGCAGGTAGCACCAGTACAGGAAATATTGAGGGCGAACGGTTCTTTATGGGGTTCGCCGAGCGACTGGAGCCAGCTAATTGAATACTATGCAGGCAATCCATTAGCATTAAAAATTGTCTCGACGACGATTCATAAGTTATTCCACGGGAATATTTCTGATTTTTTAAACCAAAAAATTACAGTGTTTGGTGAGATTCGCAATCTTTTAGAGCAACAATTTAAGCGGTTGTCCGAGACGGAAAAGATAATTATTAACTGCCTCGCCCTGAGTAACCAAATCCTTTCATTTTCACAATTGCGGGAGAAGATACCGCCCTCGATCTCACCGCAAAAACTGCTAGAAGCCTTGGAATCATTGGAAGAGCGATCGCTAATCGAAAAAAAGGCTGCATTTTTCTTTTTGCAGCCTGTGGTTATGGAATTTGTAAGCGACCAATTAATCGAAGAAAAAATTACCCAAGTGCCGCTGCGAATCGTGTCTAGTGACGAGTATCCCAGATTTGCGGCTAGGAGCTAAAAGCGATCGCTAGTCGGCACCACAGAACTTGCGATCGCGGTCTACTTCCGGTTCTTGCCAGGAAAAGGCAAAATGGCTGATTGAATTGACTTGCGGTGCCCCAGCGCGGATCGCTTGCATCTGCTGTTCTAAGGACGGACGAGAATTGAACGACTTGCCCCAAGCCCCCGCTAGTACGGGTGAAACCTGAGTGCCGGGTGGCGCAAGACTCAAAACCCGCTCAACTTGCGGGACAATGCAGCTGGTGTTGCCGCAGGTTGCATAGGACATCGGATGCCATTCCATATAACTGGGAAACCGATCCCACGGTTGCACTCTCGAATCATACCCCCCTTGACCCACGGTTTGATTCCCCTCCGGGAAAAACACTGCCCCCGTGCGGATTCTTTGTCGCTGGGCGGGGAGGCTGGCTAACGCCACAAAGTCCACAACGCCTTGAGCCGCATGGGCAACACTCAGTTGCCACAACTCCCATTGCAGCCGGCCTTGGCGCTGTGAGGCGGTTGCTTTCATTTCATCGGCAACGGGGTTGCGTCCCTGCCAGAGGGGCGATCCCTCATCTGGGTAAAGTTTATCCACCCCTGCAACATCGCCAGCGCTAATGAATCCCTTGGTAATATATCGCTCGATCAGTTCTCGTCCCTTATTGTTGAGGGCGCGGTCATACAAAGCCTGTCGAGAACCATCTCCGTAAATCCATAAATCTTGGACTTTCGTTACCACGGAAGCACTTCCTGACTGGCGGGGATACCGAATGTAGTCAAACAGCACTCCATCGGGGCGGCGACGAACCACCTCTTGAACCAGCTGGTAATAGTCTCGTTTTGCTTGGGCGTTGTAAGGATCGATGAAGGCTTGAGAACCGTCCTCCGTGACCGACAAACTGGTTTTTCCCATACCATCGCGGGCTAGCGCTTGCTGCCGATCGGGTCGCTGGGAGTAGGAGTAGCCAAAGTTCATGGCGAACATCCACGCATAGACTTGCATCCCCCGTTCGCGCCCTTTGTTAATCGCTTGTGCGAGCAAGTCTACTTTCTCAGCGCCTGGAGTTCTGATGACAGAAGGCCAGGGTGTGGAGTTTTCTGCCTTAGGCAGTAGCACCTGACCGTCAGAAAAAACTTCGACATAGACCTGGTTGTAGCCCCGGTTAACCAAGCGATCCATTAATTCATCTAGTGCCCCAGGACGGATGTCACAGGGATACAGGCGCAGCCAGATTGCCTGTACGCGGGGCCAAGTTTGCTGACGACACTGCTGCAAACTCTCTGCGTGTTTTTTCAAGAGCGTTCTGTAGCGACCTTGGGAATCCGAGTTTCCCTTTACGGCTGAAACACGCAAACTTTCTTTTTGGGCGATCGCATCTGCTGAAAGTTGGCAATATGCCCTTGTTTGAGCTAGAGCAGATTGCGAACCCAAGTAAGGGTTGATAAGACTACTACTGGTCAGAACTGCTGCAACTAAACCGCGATAGACACGCTGCCAAGTTTGCGGCAATCTTAACGATGCCTGACCCACGAACTTCCTCCTAAACACCAATCTCATAGAACTGTTAGATATGTCTACCCATCAGACGAAAGGATGGAACATAAGGTGTCATCCGAACCTCTTTCGCTGGTTGAGCATCATATCAGCACTTGTCTGAGTACTTGTCAATTGACTCTATACACAGATTTACCCGCGTTTCCGGCAAATCTCTGCTTTTTAGTAGAAATAGGCACCCATAAGATCGACGATACCAACTGCCACGTCTGTTGCCATTTTGGCTTTTCAAACCAAAGCCCAAACAGGATTTCAAGATTTTATCTTCTGAAATTAAAACAAAATGGCGTAATCTGTCATTGCTTTGTCTGCGGCGCTTGGTCTGTAGCGCTTTATCTGCGGCGCTTTGTCTGCGGCGATCGCATCCGCCGTCTGTGCTGCGTGTTGCAGCGGATGCGATCGCTCCACTGGTCACGGTAAATTCACTCCATCTGCCATCATCCCCAACCGGGTCTTAGAGCAGTGGACGCGATCTCCATAAAAGCGATTAGCGATTAGCCAGTGAATGAACAGCTAACAGCTAACAACTCGCCAGCTAGTTCTTCAAGCTTCTCGTCTCAAAGCTGCTTCCACCTGCTGGAACTCTTGCTCTAAGCGAGTCTTCAGTTTTTCCGGCAGCGGACGATTCGGATAAGAGCTGTAATGCCCTGCGATTGAATTCAATGCAGTTCGCATCGTCGTGTAAGAACTCAGCTTAGCGACAGAGCTATCCCGCCGATAGCGAGAGGCAAAATCGTTAATAATCTGACGCGCTTGTGACTGAGCTGCTGCCTTGTCTGCCGAACCCTCTGGCAATTCAATTGCTGTTCTCAAACCTTGCAACAAAGCCAAGGTATCTTGGCGGTAATCTCCACTCAGTCCTAGCGAGCTGCTGGAGGAACAGCCCATCAATCCCATCGTAACTACCAAAACCAGGGCTAGGAGACGTGACCAATAACGCTTCATAAGTATTTTTTTTACCAAACGAGATGGAAATGCAAAATCAGAGTTTATCCTATCTCGAATTGGAACCCTTAGAATTTTAGATTTTAAATTTTAGAGATAAGACGTTTGGTGTAAATAAACGTAGACTCTCGATGGTTCATAGTTTAGGAATTATGGTTTGTAGGAACAATCCATAAACTTTTACCCCTCGTTACATTTATTTGTGCCCCTATATTCCACTATTTTCATCCTTTTAACAGATGCGAAAAAAAATGGAAGTTCCTATTTTTTTGGCTTTGCTAAATCAAATAATCTGATAGGAATACTTCTGACAGGTATCCCACAACGAGTAAGGGCAGAAACCCTGCCCCTACCTTCTTTCAATCAATCGTTTTTCTGGAAAAATTAACCGAAGCGACCGCTTACATATTCCTGTGTTGCTTGCTGCTGAGGGCTTTGGAAGATAACCTCGGTGCGGTCGTACTCGACTAAATAACCAATACGACCTCCTTTTTCGGTTGGTTCGACATTGAAAAAGGCTGTCATATCAGATACTCGCGATGCCTGCTGCATATTGTGCGTCACGATCACGATGGTGTATTGCTCTTTGAGTTGATGGAGCAAATCTTCAACTCGCAGCGTGGAAATGGGGTCGAGAGCGGAGCAGGGTTCATCCATCAGGATCACGTCTGGCTGAACAGCGATTGCTCTGGCAATACACAACCGCTGCTGCTGTCCCCCAGACAAAGATAAACCACTCGCTCGAAGTTTATCTTTCACTTCATCCCACAGAGCCGCTTGCCGCAAACTCCGCTCTACCAATTCATCCAAATCGCCCCGATATCCATTAATCCGGGCACCAAAGGTGATGTTGTCATAAATCGATTTAGGAAATGGGTTTGGTCTTTGGAAGACCATCCCAATCCGTCGCCGCACCTCTACGGGATCGATTTCTGGAGCGTAAAGATCTTGACCGTGGTAAGTGACTTTGCCTTCTGCCCGAAAACTTTTAATTAAATCATTGAGGCGGTTATAGCAGCGCAACAAGGTACTTTTTCCACAACCCGAAGGTCCAATAAAAGCCGTAACCCGGTTTTTGGGAATATCTATCGAAATGTCTCGAAGTGCTAAAAAATTTCCGTAGTATACCTTTAGATTTTCTGTCTGTAAAACAGTCTCAGTTTGATTCTTGGTTTGAGAATTCGACAACATAAATAATCAGATCGGTTTTTGGGTTTAACAGGCTAACAAAAACCCTGTAGGTTTTTGGGCAGATGATTGGGCGAAGGATTGTGTTGCTTGGGAAGTCAAGGGGATTACGGCTTCGTCCTTAAGGTTAAAAACAGCGCCTAGCATACTATTAAACCTCGGTATGTATTCATTGTTGCATTACTTTGTTTAAGTTTCCGTATCATAGCAACACATATTTGAACAATTGTTCATCAATAAACTCGACGAGCCGTTGCTAAACGAGAAATCATGCTGGTTATCAGAACCAGTAAAACTAGGATGAAAGAAGCCGCCCAAGCGAATTCTTGCTGATTTTTAAATGGAGACGTAGCGAAGTTGTAAACTAAAACCGCTAGGGAAGCCGTTGGTTCTTTTAATTGATTGTTCCAATTAGGCCAATATTGGGTGAAAAGGGAAGTAAATAATAGGGGTGCTGTTTCACCAGCAGCACGAGCAACTGCCAGCGTCGTTCCCGTCACAATTGCTGGGAGTGCTGCTGGCAAAATCACGCGAGACACCGTTTGAAAGTTAGTTGCTCCCAGTCCGACCGATGCTTGTCGGATTTCTTGCGGAACCAATCTTAAAGCTTCTTCGGTTGCCCGAATTACAATTGGCAACATCAAGATTGATAAAGCAAATCCTCCCGCCCATGCGGAATAAGTTCCCATTGTGAGAACGACGGCGGCATAAGCGAAGACGCCCACAATGATAGAGGGAACTCCACTCAGGACGTTGGTGGCAAAGCGAATCCAGTAAGAAAACTTACCCGTATTACTAAACTCAGACAAATAAATGGCTGCCATGATGCCAAAGGGAATGCTAATCAGGGCAGCAATTCCGACCATGATGAGGGTTCCCAGAATGGCGTTGCCAAACCCGCCTCCGGGTACTAAGGGAGGGGGCGGCAGTTCCGTGAACGCACTCGCGTTCAGCTGGCTTATACCCTGGATAATTACGTAGGAAAGCACCGCCACCAAAGGCAGGATAGCCAGGACAGCACAAAGAAACGTTAGCGCCGTCATCACGATCCCAAACAGCGTCCGGGGGGAAGTAGGCGATCGCTTCAAACTACGACTGGGAAATCCGGAAACTGGTTGAGCCTGGGGTTTAGACATCATATTTGTGGTCGGTGGTCAGTGGTCGATTATGGAGGGGCGGCTTTCACCAGATATCTGCCAGTAGCTTTCCTATACTGATAAACCCGCCTGTGCAAGTCTGCTGTCATCTCAGAACAAGGAACGGATTAAATTCGCTGGACGCGCTCAATGAGTATCTGAGCCAAGATATTCACTAACAGCGTGAGGACAAATAGAATTAACGCAGCATACATTAGGGCTGCTACTTGCAGACCGCTTGCTTCTGCAAATTGGTTGGCGAGTAGGGAAGCAATCGTGTTGGACGGAGCCAAGATAGAAGGACTGATGTTGTTAGAATTCCCAATCAACATCGTTACAGCCATTGTTTCTCCCAAAGCTCGACCCAGTGCCAGCATCACTGCGCCCACAATTCCAGAGAAAGCGGACGGGAGTAGCACTTTGAGAATGGTCTCCCAACGCGTCGCTCCCAGCCCAACTGACGCCTGCCGCAAGTCTGGAGGTAACGAGATGAGGGCGTCACGAGAAAGGGCTGCGATAGTCGGCAATACCATAATGGCGAGGACGAGCGCTGCCGGGAGCAAGCCTGGGCCACGCAGCGGCGTGCTAAAAATGGGCAGCCAACCCAAAGATGCGTTAAGCCAGTTACCTACGACCTTCAAAAGGGGAATCAGAACAAAAATTCCCCACAAACCATAGACCACACTGGGAATCGCTGCTAGCAGTTCTACGAGGAAAACAATCACCACCTGAATTCGTGGCGGCAAATAATCTTCACTCAGAAAAAGGGCGACGCCAATCCCGACTGGCACGGCAATCAACAGGGCGATCGCTGAGCTAGCGATCGTGCCGTATAGTTGAGGCAGCGCTCCGTACTGATTGCGAACTGGGTCCCAATTGGTGGAGGTAATAAAGCCAAACCCAAATTCTGTAATCGCAGGCCAAGCTTTAATTGCAACTTGTACCGTTATCCAAATCAGGATTACAGCAACTGCAAACGCAAAAATTCGAGTTAGCCAAATAAAGCCCCGATCCATCGTCCGATCCCAATCGGAGCGGGGTTTCATAATTTTCTGCGAACCGGAGGTCACGGAACTCACGGGATTATTTTCCTCAGACACTGGTTAGTAAAAGCAATAAACGCTTGTATTCGTTGATGCAAGCTAGACCCGTACCATTTTTTTTACTCAGAATGCAATTTTTTCAATTGCCAGACATTCCAGCTTAGCAGGGGCAGTTTTGCTATTAGCCTACCGTCTAATCGTAAAGGATAGAGTAAAGGTCAGGTTAAGGTATGGCTTTAGTTGTCTGCAAACCAAGTGATAAAATGCCATCGTTTCAATAAATACGATCAAAAGGGCCGAACGTGGTTCAAGCATCGGTGTCAAACGTGGATGTTAACAGCAAGTCTCAGGAGTCACTGCGGCAATGGCTGCAAAACCTGACCTCTCGGATTATTGCTGGCGAGCGGATTGGGAGAGCTGAAGCGATCGCTCTATCCCAAATTGAAGGTGAAGAAAATATTTTGCTGCTATGCGAAGCAGCCGACAAAGTCCGTCAAGCTTGTTGCGGAAACGTAGTCGATTTATGCAGCATTGTCAATGTGAAATCTGGCAATTGCTCGGAAAATTGCGGCTTCTGTTCCCAGTCTGCTCACCACCCCGGTCAAGACTCGCCAATCTATGGCTTGAAATCCACCGAGGAGATTCTTGCCCAAGCCAAAGCAGCTGAAGCATCTGGGGCAAAGCGGTTTTGTTTAGTTTCTCAAGGACGCGGCATTAAGTACAACAGCCCCAAATCGACGGAATTTGAACAAATTCTGGAAACGGTGAGCCGAATTATTGCCGAAACCCAGATTAAACCTTGCTGTGCGTTGGGAGAAGTGACGCCAGAACAAGCTCAGGCGCTAGCTGAGGCGGGGGTAACGCGGTACAACCATAATTTAGAGGCATCGGAGAACTTCTTTGAGCAAATCGTGACAACTCATACTTGGCGCGATCGCGTCCAAACCATCCAAAATCTCAAAGCTGCGGGAATTCAAGCCTGCACGGGTGGAATTATGGGATTGGGCGAAAGCTGGGAAGACCGAGTGGATCTGGCGTTGGCGCTACGGGAATTGGAAGTCGAATCCGTCCCCCTGAATTTATTAAATCCCAGAGAAGGGACACCCCTAAGCGATCGCCCAAAAATCGATCCTTATGAAGCCCTCAAAGCGATCGCCATTTTCCGCCTCATCCTGCCCGAACAAATTCTGCGCTACGCTGGCGGACGGGAAGCCGTGATGGGAGAACTCCAAGCAATGGGCTTTCAAGCGGGAATGAATGCCATGCTGATTGGACACTACCTCACCACTATCGGGCAACCGCCAGAGCAAGACCATGCTATGCTCGAATCCCTAGGGCTTACGGGTGGCGAAGCACCCATTCCCGGCGAATACACTGCTAAGGTATGAGTGCTATAGGGGCGGGACTCCCCGCTCCTGGTGAGGGCTGAGGGCTGAGGACTGAGGACTGAGGACTGAGGACTGAGGACTGAGGACTGAGGACTGAGGACTGAGGACTGAGGACTATTTCTCCCTTGCTCTTTGACGCTTCTGCTCTTTGACGCTTCTGCTTCTTTACTCCCCTGCTCTTTTACTCCCCTGCTCCTTTACCCTTGTGTTTGCTCCCACTGAACTACTGTGGGCCTTGATTGGCTTACTCCTAACGATTGGTGGTACGTTTCTGGAAGCGTATGTCCCCAGCCTTCCTTGGAATTGGTCTCAGCAAGGGATTCAAACTCACTCGCTGGGCGTGACCTATCAAATCGGTGCCGTGCTGCTAGTTGGCTGTATGGGCGGTAAAAATGCCGGGGCACTCTCTCAAATTGCTTACCTGGCGTTGGGTCTCACTCCCTGGTTTCCAGTCTTTTCTCAGGGCGGAGGTCTCGACTATCTCACAGAACCCAGCTTCGGCTACTTACTAGGCTTTATTCCGGGTGCGTGGATCTGTGGCTTAGTGGCTTTTAAGGCACCGCAGCGATTGGAGTCTTTGTCCTTCAGCTGTATTTGTGGGTTGCTGGTCATCCATATCACTGGTTTGACTTATCTAATCGTGACCCATTTGTTAACCTTGGGAGCGGTATTACTGCCGTTATGGGAAGCAGTTTTGAAATACTCCGTCTATCCTTTACCAGCCCAAATGGCAATTGTTTGTGCAGTGACAGTCTTGGCTTATTTCTTACGCCAGCTAATGCTTTATTAAGTCGTTGGTTCGGTCATTAGTCAAGCGCTCGTTGGTCATGGGGTAGTGGGTTGATAGTCTACCGATACTGATTACTAAAGAACGATTGACTAATCACTCATCACGAATAACTAATGACTAATGAATAATTACAATGAATTTTAAAAATCACTATTTTTGGCTCGCCGCTTTCGTTAGTCTGATTCTGGATCGGGTAACTAAATATTGGGTGGTGCAGAATTTTGTCTATAAAGAAACGTGGGCGCTGTGGCCTAATGTATTCCACTTTACCTATGAATTGAACCCTGGGGCAGCTTTTAGCTGGTTTCAAGGAGAAGTTTGGTTGCCCTGGCTTTCTTTGGGGGTGAGTCTATTCTTGATCGGATTCGCTTTAGTAAACCCCCATTTGGATCGTTGGGAACAATTAGGCTGTGGCTTTATCTTAGGTGGAGCGGTGGGCAATGGAATTGACCGATTTTTCAACAGTTGCGTTATCAATGACAAATTTTTCAATGGTTGCGTCGTTGATTTCTTGGATTTTCGGCTGATTCACTTTGCAGTATTTAATCTGGCAGATATGTTTATTAATGTAGGCATGGTGTGTTTATTGATTGCCTGGTTTTGGAATCAACCTTCCTCATCTGGCAGACCACGCTGAAGAGATGAGGGCAGAGGAAGCAGAGGGAAGTGGGAGAAAGCTGATTTTTCCGTTGATAATTAATTCCCTTCTTTAGTTTTTTAAAAGACGATTTGTTAAAACCTATCTTTGTAAGCTCTTTCTCTTTTTCACAACGCCTCCCTAGGCAAGAGATTAGAATATTTAGTACAAACCTCTTGCTTGTCGCATTGAGCCTTTTGCCTCTGACATGACCTCACCCCAACAACCGCCTAAAACCATCCTGGGTCAACTAACTCAGGCAGTACAGACCATTCAAGCTAAGGTAAATTTTAATGCGCTGGCGCTGAAGCCCAATGCCAGAGTGCCGGAACTATGGGTGCAGGATGCCGGTGCTGCTAAGGCAGAGGTTTATCCACTATTGGGCGATCGCTATTTACTGGGACGCAGTTCTAAATCTTGCGATATCGTGGTGCGGAACCCAGTTATCAGTCAGATTCATCTTTCATTAAACCGAGAAGGACGGCGCGGGCAGTCCTTTGTCATCAAGGATGAAAACTCTACCAATGGCATCTACCGAGGGAGACGGCGGCTCAATAGCCTCATACTACGCCACGGCGATATCCTCACCCTAGGACCACCGGAATTGGCGGATGCGGTTCGGCTTCAATACCACAATCCGCCCCCCTGGTACGTCCTGGCGACTCGTTACGCCCTCTATGGGGTGGGTGGGCTGACCAGTTTATTGGCATTGTGGATTCTTTTTGAGTGGCGCAATATTCCGATTCGACCTTTGCCGGCTGGCGTACAAGGGCCAGTAGTAATTAATTCTGATGACGGAACGCCGTTACAGCGTCCCCGAACGATAGCGCACCGGGAATTGGGGCGATTATCAGATTTTTCCAAGTATCTGCCTCAAGCGGTGATTGCATCGGAAGACAGTCGCTATTACTGGCACTTCGGGGTCGATCCTGTTGGCACGCTGCGGGCGGTGGTGACGAATGTCAAGGGAGGCGGAATTCGTCAAGGCGGTAGCACGATTACGCAACAGTTGGCGCGGAGTTTGTTTCGGGAGTATGTGGGGACAGAAGATAGCGCGGGGCGAAAAATCAAGGAGGCGATCGTCGCTCTGAAGCTGGAGACGTTCTACAGTAAGAACGAGATCATGCGGAATTATCTGAACCGCATCTACCTGGGTGTTGGCGCTAACGGGTTTGAGGACGCGGCTCAGTTTTATTTCGACAAATCTGCCAGAGACTTAAATATTTCTGAAGCGGCGACGCTGGTGGCGATTTTGCCAGCACCGAATAGTTTTAATCCGATTCGGGATTATAAAACGGCGATTGGACTGCGCGATCGCATTATCAACCGCATGGCAAATCTAGGGTTTATCAGTGCGGAAGAAGCTCAACGAGCAAGGCGATCGCGTATTGACGTTAGCCCCAAAGCCAGAGAAGCTTTAGCTAGCATCAAGGCACCCTATTTTTACAGCTACGTTTTCACCGAACTCCAATTCTTGTTGGGAGATCAACTGGCAAAAGAAGGCAATTTTTTTGTCGAAACCAATCTGGATCTAGAGACTCAACAAAAGGCGGAAACTGCCCTCCGCAACGGAGTTAATACCATTGGGGGAAGTTACAGGTTCTCTGAGGGAGCAATTGTCACCCTCGACTCCAGCAACGGGTCAATTCGCGCCTTGGTCGGTGGCACAGATTTTCAAAAAAGTCAATTTAATCGTGCGACTCAAGCCAAGCGACAACCGGGTTCCACCTTCAAAATTTTTGCCTATGCTTCGGCACTTGAACAAGGTAACTCGCCGGGAAAGTTTTATTCTTGCGCCCCTGTAGTGTGGCAGAGTCAACGCTTTCGGGGGTGCGAAAGAGTAGGGGGTAGCGGGACGGATATGTACACCGCGCTTGCCCAGTCTGAGAACGCGATCGCGCTGCGGGTGGCGCAGGATGTCGGTTTAGATCGGGTGGTGGAGATGGCGAGGCGACTGGGCATCACAACGCCGCTTAATCCGGTTCCCGGTTTGGTGTTGGGGCAAAGCGAAACCACTGTCTTGGAGATGACGGGGGCTTTCGGTGCCTTGGAAAATGGTGGCGTCTGGAATCGTGCCCACGCCATTCAGCGGATTCGGGACAGCAGCGATTGCAAAGACTTTAACAATCCGCAAACCTGCCGGGTGATTTACTCCTTCGAGGAGGAAGCCGGGGCAACGAAGCGGGTGCTGTCTCAGGGAATCGCAGATACGATGACGAATATGCTTCGGGGCGCAGTGCGAGGGGGTACGGCACGGGCGGCGTCGATTGGCTTCGGAGAGGTGGGGAAGACGGGCACCACGAATAGCGGTGTTGACTTGTGGTTTATCGGCTACGTTCCCAGTCAGGATCTCGTTACCGGCATCTGGCTGGGAAATGACGACAATACTCCAACGCGAGGAAGTAGCGGACAAGCTGCCCAAGTTTGGGCAAACTATATGCGGCAAGTGGTGCGTTAATTAAGCTGTGGCGATTGAAATCGCGGCTATACAAACGAAGCCCGCGCAGGCGGGCTAATAATAGCAATTGACTTTTTTACCGCTAAACTAATCGCTTTTCTTAGCCCTCCTTTTTTCTAGCGTTAGCGATCGCGATCGCGTAGCACTTTGGGCAGATGTTAAATAGGATGTTGCTTTTCTCTCCACTTCCTTAAGTTATCAAGAAGGCAGGATAGCTTTAATATTCTTTTGCACCTGCTCAAGTTCCCGCCGCTTCTGAGCAATAAAAGCTTTTTCAGCTTCGCATTGTTCCAATATCTTTGCCTGCTTTCTCTCCTGTTCTTCTAAACAAGCTTCATAAGTTGAAATTGCTTGCCCAACAATTTTATCTACTAAACTAAGCCTAGCCTGAAAAAATTGTTTTGAAATCACTAAATTTATCTGATCAATAATCTTATTTACTATTTCTTTTTCCACTTCTAAGAACTGCTTTTTACACTCCTCAAAAACTGCTTTTTTTATCTGATCGTAAATACCCTTCATACCAAATGCACCAGCACCAATGACTGCTGCTGCTATTCCTAAACCTATAGCAGGTGTAAAAGACAACGCTACGATGTATCCTAGGAGGCCTAGTAGGCCTCCTAGGACTGCACCAATTAAATAATCTAGAAAATCACCAGCAAAGCCACCTGTGTAACTACTGGCAAAGTCCCCATATTCATCATTAAAACTTTTCTGAAATTTTTGCTCATCAATATTTAATTGATTGTATAAAGATTGAATTTCATGATTAACCTCTTTATCTAAAATTTCCAGGTTATGCTTAACTATCTCCTTAATCTTTTTTTCTGCCCATTTATTTATCTCTTCTGAAAGTTCTCGGCTGAATTGATTAACGTAGTCTGTTACTATACCTTTTTGGTCTAAAATAAGATTTTTATCAGAATTCCATTGTTCAGACTTTTTCCGTAATACTTCTTCCCACGAACCTTCTTTCAGCCACTCTTTCCAATCTTCATAAACCTCCTGCTTTACTTTATCCATCATTTTAGACATGAGTTTTTGAATTTGGAGACGGATTTTGA
Source organism: Trichocoleus sp. Lan (assembly GCF_039961855.1). Taxonomy (NCBI): domain Bacteria; kingdom Bacillati; phylum Cyanobacteriota; class Cyanophyceae; order Leptolyngbyales; family Trichocoleusaceae; genus Trichocoleus; species Trichocoleus sp. Lan. Next base: position 115,533 of record NZ_JAMPKA010000007.1, read on the forward strand.
TACCTTGCCCACTCACTTCACCAATTTGCTCTATAAATTTTTGTTTTTCTACTTCAGAAGCTTTTATCTTGTCATTCAAATCATTCTCTAATTCTTGAAAGATATTTAAACTGCCTTCAATTATTCCCTTAAGTGTTGTTGCAGATTGCTTAATTTCTACAAAGCCGCGCTCAGATGTGAGAAAATTTTCGACCGAGCAAGAAAAATTTTTAAATAGATTCAAATACTGACTTTCAATTTTGCCAGGGCTAGCTTTTAGTGCAGAAATAAAATGAACGCGATTATCACCCGTAACAATTGGGCTTTTCCCATACAAAAAATTTTCAACCTCCTCTTTTACCTCTTGTCTATCTTTTTCATGCTCTAGTTGATCCAGCTTGTTGACTACTATAAAAAGGTTGTTTGCTGGTTCATTTTTACCTTCACAAATTTGGCTTCTTAAATCGTGAATTAGGTTACGTTCTCCGCTAGTTAGAATTTGGGAGGCATTAAGGATAAAAATTACCGCATCAGTATCTTTAAGTAATTTTTTAGTAATGGCAGCACGGTGAGGATGTTCGTTTAAACCGGGAGAATCTACAAGCTCTACACCATTTTTACAGAACTCTAAATTAGGATGCTCAAAAATAATCTCTTCGATTTCAGAACGCCCTAACTCATCACTTCGGTAATCACGCGCTGCCTCTTTAGAAATAGTTACTAAGAGTTTATACTCATCATAAGAGATATTCTCTTGTCGCCCATTTTTGTAATGGCATACAATCCGCTTCTGTAACCCATGTTTTAAGACTGTGATTGTACGATTACATGCAATCGCTCTTACAGGTTGTATCTCTTCACCTACAAGGGCATTAATTAGTGTTGATTTTCCTCGACTAAACTCCCCTACTACTGCTATACGAAATCTCTGAGATTGTAGTTTTTTAGATGCCTTCTCTATTTTCGTTATCAAGGCAATAAATTGAGAATTATGTTGATTGCCTTCTTGAAATATATTAAATAATTGATTGTAAAACTTATCTAGTTCTTTCCGAAATTTTTGAAACTCTGCAAAGGATGAGACACGACGCTGCTGGTTGCCCTGTAAGTTAGCCATTAGTTAATGATTCCTTTTATCAGCATGAGTAATGCTAGGATAGCTGCAAATAACCTTCAGTTACATCTGTAAATCTACCAAAAGTAATGATTTTTGAATTTTCCCCTATAATCCAGGCTGGTATCGCTGCTAACAAATATGTGCAAGTCTTTACATCCGCAGGGGTGCCAATAGGCATGGCTAGAGATGCAACGACTGGGCAATTCGTTGCTCATGCTGTCGGTGCTGTAGTTAACAACAGTCCTTTGTCACCGCTGATAGTGCCTTTTCAGTTTGCTATGAGCGGGGCACGGATGTATCAAAAGCACAGAGAATTTCAATCTGTCCAGGCTAGCTTGGGAGTTCTGCAAGCGACTACAGCCGTGATTGGTATTGGTGTAGCGGCTGGAGTTGTGCTATCAGCGGTAAATCTTCATCAAACTTTGAAGCTAAGGGATGACGTAAAAAAACTGAAGCTCGAAGTTAAAGACGGATTTATTGACTTAAAAAAAGCTCTGAAAGAGCAAGGAACCGAAATTATTCAACGGATTGACCAAGTTGCCGAAGATGTTGAGTTTAGACAACATCGCGCAATTTTAACTCAGGCTTATGGACGTTTCTTGGAAGCAACTAAGCTGATGAAAACAGCTATGTGCTGCGAAGATATGAGTATCAGAACTGCTGACTTAGCAAATGCACGACAGATTATAGTCGAGGCTTTAGCCGACTATAATAATCCTCGCCTGTTATCTGAAACTTGTGCAGCTGGGCAGCTTCGCCGGATGGAGTGTGCTTGGGCAATTGAGCAGACAATTGTCTTAACCTATCAATTACAGAATCAGCCAGCAGCTGTGAGTCATCAACTTTCCCACCTCCAAAACAAAATCCGTCAAGATTCCCTTAATGTTATTAATAGCTGTGAAACAGAGGATGAGCTTGATTTTCTCTTTCCTGAAATCACCCGCATTCACGATCACGATCTGGCTGTATTAGAATCTTGGCAAAATCAAGTTGATTGGATGCAAAGCCTCCCACCTTCAGAATTAAAATTACTCCAAAGTGCTGATTTTAGCAATTCAGAAGTCATAGTTAGTACAGATACAACTGCTTTGGCAGTACCTCCAGAACATTTACTCTATGAAAATTTAAAGCAAAAGTCTCATTTCGTATCCCTTTGCAATCAGCTTCAATTTATGATGCAGCCTGAACTACGTCGAGAGCCAGAATCTTATATTAGTCAGCAAGCTGCGATCGCAGGTTATAAAACTTTAGTACCCTCAAATTTACAGAAAGCCTCAAATTTAGCTGTTGCTAACCTGTACTGGTATTTCAAAGTCAGAGATGAAGCTGAAGACGAGGCAGTGACGGCGTAAAGTTTAAATATACGAAGATGCGATCGCTCAAATTTGACTGAGTCCGATCGCCTTCTCCATTCAAATAACAGTTGATGGTATTCGCTAATTTTTCTATTCGCAATTTTTTTAAGAGTAAATTGCTAAGTGTTAATTTAAAATTGCAATTACCATTACTTGAAAATTTCCTTTATTCTAAACTCTATGCTTAAATAAGGGCTATTGATAGGCTATTGTCTATGCAGTTAGTCATCTTTATCGGCTTGCAGGCTTCTGGGAAAAGTACCTTCTATCACACTCATTTTGCTGAAACGCATAAGCTGGTTAGCAAGGATTTGTTGCGGAACAACAAAAACCGCTCTAGAAGGCAGACACAGCTTATTAAAGAAACACTTGAAATGGGACAATCGGTTGTTGTGGATAATACTAACCCAACCGTAGAAGAACGTGCGTTTCTCATTGAATTGGGTTGTATGTATGGTGCCGAAATTATCGGTTATTACTTTAAATCGTCAGTGAGTCAATGCCGGGAACGTAACCAGCAGCGCTTAGGTAAAAAACGGGTGCCAGATGTAGCAATTTACGCGACAATCAAGAAGCTACAACGCCCTTCTTATAATGAAGGCTTCCACCAACTGTTCTACGTGCGGATGGCTGGTGACTTCGCTTTTGAGGTTCGTACCTGGACTGAAGATGAGGTTGCTGATGGATAGTGATACGTTTGACAAACAAATGCGATCGCTGGCGATATCAATAGGCTGATTTAGCAGATGATTACTACCAGCAATCGGTTAAAAGCTACTAACTCATATTACGTGACAGTCTGTATTCGTAATTACGATGCTTTAATTTCCTGAATCGCCCAGTCCATTACTTCTAAAAATTGCTTTGCTATCAACTCATCCTTCAGTGCAAACAAGGGAATATACCAGTTATAGGCATTAACAGAAATCGAGTTACCTAGGACTAATTTTAAGCGGTTGAGAAGTTCAGTCTTTTTGTCTTCCAAGTTAAATGGAGGTTCGTAGGCATAAATCTCAATTTTGCCACCACTCCAAATTGTGAAAAACTTTCTGGTTTCTCCTTTGTAACTGATTATTCTGGGGATCAGAGACCCTTCAATTTTTCCTTTCCCCCAACTCACCTGCATTTTTTCACAATTTATCCAGTTGAAAACGCTTCTGGCAGCTTGAGCTACATCACTCCCTTTTTTAGCCTCTAATTCTTGAAAGAACAAGGACTCATTCCATTGCTTACTCTCATAATTTAGTAGAGATTGCGTTGATTTTCCTGCTACTGTTTGACCAATAATTCTAGGAACAAGAGTTTTTAAACCTTGACCAACGTATTGGTTAATTTCAATTGCCAATACTTCCGCTGGATTCATTTGTTTATTTAAAAACTCCACGATACGTTGAAGTTCAGGAGGAATCTTGTCAGCAACAAAGACTAGACGGACTTTGCCAGCTTGCAGATTTGTCTTGACCTTTTCCCAAAACTCAGAGGGGTTAGCATCAGCGCCTAGAAAATTGCTGAGTATCTGTTCAGAATCTTGACTTTTTACCTGACAATTAGCGTTAAATTGGGCAATAATTTTCTCGACAGGCCAATAAACCACTGCATTAGCAGCATAGTCGAGCATCTGTCCAGCTACTTCTCGGCGAATTTGAGTGTTGCAGCTGCGCTTGACTTCCACCAGAGTTGGAATTCCATCTTGGTCGAGAAATAAATGGTCGAGTGCCCATCGGTCGAAACCATTTTCTTCAGATGGCACAGGCATCTCCTGTGAAACTAACAACCAACGTCTCGGTGCCGCACTGTTGATTTGGTCACCAGCTAACAAACTGGGATAGTCGGCTAGCAGTTTTTGCAGCAAAGCTTCCGAGTCATAGGGCTGTTCGATCATTTCAACCAGCTGACCCTTGTCTTGAATTAGGTAAATAGCGCCTGTCATCACAATTCCTTTGGGTTGACCTAATTTAAGGTTCCCGTTTTCAAGGTTCGATGTTACATAGCGATTAGATTTTGCCTGCGAACAGGCTAGTCTGTTTATGAGCAAACGATTTCCAAACATCTGCCAGGTCGTTCAACCGTGAGGATGCGATCGCTTCCCACTTTCACTTTGCCACGCTCAGTTGCAACAAACCCTTACCCCTGGCGTTCTTCACGGAACAGTCGCAAGATATAAGCTCCCGCCGAGGTTTCTCGTAACTCTTTAATTGCCACTGCAATCTCATCCGGCAACTCATCTAAGTGGGGCAGACTCGCCCCATACTCGGCAGGCAGTACAGCCGGAGCCGCGAGACAGGCAAATGTGAGGTCTGCTGCCGAAAAGCGATCGCCAACTAAGTAGGAACGTCCATCTGCCAACCGCGCGTTGACGTTCTCGAAGATGCGCTTAATCTTGTCATGGGCACTGGCTGACGATTCTGCCGTGATATTGTAGCCTCGCCGTGCCGCCTCGCGAATCAACGGAAAGACAATTGGAAATAACGCCCGCTCAATCGGGGGTACACCATCGCACCACAGCCTCCGCATCAATTGGCGGTCATCTAGCAGATAAAAGTATGCCCAAAGACGGATACTGGGGCCGAGCTGCTTGTTGAACAAATCTTCGAGTTTTTTCACTTCGCGGCGCAGTTTGGGATCGGCTGGGTAAAATTTTTTACTTTCAGCCGTTATGCCATCTAGATACTGCAAGATGTCCGAAGAATCGCTCAAAGTACCCGCTTCCATTACTAGAACCGGAGTTGTTTGTCCGCCGCCATTTTTGCGGGTGGCTAGCCGATGAAAAAGCGGCATATGGCGTTCTTCAATGTAGGGAACCTCAAGCCGTTCTAATGCCCATCGTGCTTTTTCGCAGTAATGGCTGACGGAGATGGTGATGAGTCGGGGAGCCTTTTCTGGCTGCTTTTGCATTTTTGCTAGATCGCGCGATGTGCAACTTTACAGTGTAATTCCCGGCAATTGAGCGAGGGACTAGGGGAATCGAACCAACAGAGCCGTTCGGGTTTTGCTCCCCCAACCCCTCATTTATCGGAAGGCTAAGAAAAAGCACATCGGATTATATCTGACCTGCGAATACGCGCTCTGCTGGCCCTGTCATGTAAACTCTCTGGTCTATTTCCGACCATTCGATTTCCAAACAGCCGCCGGGTAATTCAACGGTGGCGATGCGATCGCTCTTTCCGGTTAATACTCCAGCGACCACAGTCGCACAAGCACCCGTACCGCACGCTAAAGTTATTCCTGCACCGCGTTCCCAAACCCGCATTTTCAAATAATCCGGACGCACGACTTGAATAAACTCGGTGTTCGTCCGCTTGGGAAAAACGGGATGATGCTCGAACTGGGGGCCAATATTTTCTAAAGGAATCGCGGCAACATCCTCCACAAACGTGATGCAGTGAGGATTCCCCATGCTGACACAAGTGACCAACCAAGTAGCATCAGCGACTTCTAAAGGTTGAGCGATTACTTTTTCGTTAGGGGCACCCAGCGTCGTGGGAATTTCCGCTGCCAGTAGTCCCGGCATTCCCATATCGACGGTGACTTTCCCATCCGGCTTGATGTGCGGTGTCATGACACCCGCCAGGGTATGAATCCGATATTGAATTTCTTGAGTAGATTTTCCTTCTAAATCAGCGATAAATTGGGCTAAACAGCGAATGCCATTGCCGCACATTTCCGGTTCGGAACCATCGGAGTTGAAAATCCGCATGGTGTAGTCGGTGCCGTCTTGTCCCGGCATGGCAAAAATCACGCCGTCGGCACCGATGCCGAAGTGGCGATCGCAAAACTTGACCGCTTGTTCTGGCGTTACCTTGGGTTCTGATGAGGAACGATTGTCAATCAGAATGAAATCGTTTCCCAGTCCGTGATACTTAGTAAACTCGATTCCCATTTAGCAATCCTTCGATTCGCAATTTTCGATTAGCATAAACTATGGAATGGGTAATGGTTAATGGCAGTCCTTCAATCCTGAAATCTGGCAATTCGCATTAGGAAAAATCTTGCATTATGACAACTGAACTGGAAACAGGCTTACCAAGCACTCGTCTCGTCCAAACATTTGTGAAAGAGGGACAAAGGGTTGAACTGAAACTCCTCACGAACGATGTACTCGTTGGTAAACTGCGTTGGCAAGATCAGAACTGTATTTGTCTACAAGATGAATCGAATCAGCAAACGCTGGTTTGGCGACACGCGATCGCTTATGTGCAGCCAAAGTAATTAGGAATCGGGAATCGGGAATCGGGAATCTGTTCCCCAATGACCGATTACCTTGATTCGCCTGTTCGCTGATTATCAGAGGGAAGATGCTCTTGTATCGCTTCGCTTACTGGCAAGTTGAGCGTAGGGACTGGGAAAACCGAAGGCTCAGATTCGGGTGCCAACAACTGTTGCACTTGATTGAGGGGAAAACTGCCGCCGCATAAGAGCAGCTGATCGCCCGCTTGCAGCTCGGTATCGCCCCCCGGAAAGCGGATGAACTTGCCATCTCGCCGAATTGCTTGCACTTGCACCCCGTACTGGCGGCGAATATGCAGCTCAGAGAGAGGCTTACCGGCAACAGGGCTGGACTCGGGAACCTGCAACCACTGACAGGGAGCGGTTTGGCTTGGGATTGCCACTTCACCGTTTGCCAGTTGATTAAAAGCAGCTTGTTCGTTGGATTCTCCCACCACCAAGAGGCGATCGCCCACTTCCAGAGAAGTTTGCTTGTCTGGATAGTCCACTTCTTCCCCACCAGTTCGCCGAATTGCCATCAAAGTGACACCCGTCAATCGGCGCATATCCGTCTCCTGTAGCGTCATCCCAATCAGGGGAGAGTTGGGCGGGAGGGAATACCACTTGCTATTCATTTCGGCAGTGGCAATTTGTAAGTCATGAGCAATCTCCGAAGGCGATCGCTCTGGACGCAATGCCAGGTAATGGCTATTGCGAATTTGCTGCATTTCCTTCTGGATCTGCCATGTCGGCAATCCACTACCGGCTAATAGATGCGCCGCCAGTTCTAAACTCGCTTCAAACTCCGGTTGCACCACCTCTCGCGCCCCCAACTGATAAAGCAGTTCGATATCGTTGTTGTGGTTAGCGCGAACGACAATATCCAGATCCGGAGCCAATTCTAAAGCGCGTTTGAGGCAAAGGCGGGTACTCATCGGATCGGGAAGCGCGATCGCCATCCCCTTCGCCTTATCTACCCCCGCAGCTTCCAGTACGTGCAAACTCACCGCATTGCCATAAACATAAGAAACTTCTGCTTCTCTTAACTGCTGAATCCGGCTTTCCGACTGGTCAATCACTACCACTGGATAGTTATGCTCCTGCACCAGTTTGATCAGATTCCGTCCCACCCGTCCATAACCGCAGACCACCACATGATTTTGCAAAGGCGCATCTACCGCCACTTCCATCGGGTCATCCACCGGATCTAGATATGGCTTCAGCCAAGGCAACTCCAACAATTTTGGCACCAGCCGCATCACAAAAGGCGTCAGTACCAGCGTCACCGCAGTCGTGCCCAAAATCAGCAAGTAAACCCGCCGAGAAACCAGCCCCAAAGCTTGTCCTTCACTGGCTAGAACAAACGAAAATTCTCCAATTTGAGCTAACCCCAAACCAGCAATTAACGCAGTTTTCAGCGGATAGCCAAACGCTCTAACAATCGGCGTCACAATCAAAAACTTGCCGACAAAAACCAGTAAAACTAGCCCCAAAATTAACTCTAGGTTGTTCCACAAGAAGATCGGGTCGATGAGCATCCCAATCGCCGCAAAAAACAGCGCTGCAAACACATCCCGCAACGGCTCCACATAAGTCAGGGTTTGGTCGGCGTATTCCACCTCCGAAATCATTAACCCGGCGACAAATGCCCCCATTTCAATCGAAAGACCCAATGCCTCCGTAAGCAACGCAATCCCCAAACACAGCGCCACCACGCCCAATAGAAACAACTCCCGGCTTTCCGTTCGAGCCAAGAGGCGCAGCAAGGGAGGAATCAGCCAGATGCCTGCTGCCACAGCCACAGCCGCAAATAACCCAATCTGTAACAGCGCTAAAGCCACAGCCTTGCCAATCGCTTCTGGCGGTTGATCCAGCGCTGGCAAGACAGCCAGCATCAATCCCAATGCCAGATCCTGTACCACCAAAATCCCCAGCATCACCTGAGCGTGAGGCGTCCCTGTCTCATTTCGCTCCATTAGACACTTAAAGACAATTGCGGTTGAAGACAAAGACAGAATTGCCCCCAGGAAGACACCCTTTGCCGGTAAGGTACCCCACGCTCCAGTGAGTCCACAGACTGCAACCGTGACTGCAATTGTCAGGGCAATCTGTAGTCCGCCTCCACCCAAGGCGATGCCTTTAACTTTTTTTAATTCCGCAAACGAAAACTCAACGCCCAAGGCGAACAACAAAAAGGCGACACCAAATTGAGCTAGGGTTTCTATCTGAACCAATTCTTTAATCAGTCCCAACCCCGCAGGCCCAACGACGATTCCGCCGACGATATAACCCAGTAAGGCAGGTTGCCGCAGCAGCGCTGATACCACTCCACCAACGGCTGCTGCTGCCAAAACAGATACTAAGTCAACAATCAGTCTAAAGTCTTCTTGCACAAGTTTGTTTTATGAGAACAAGTATAAAGGTATATAAACTTTAGGATACAGAGTTTTATGGACTGTGCTAACGCCATTGCCTCAGGTTTCCCTTGGGCAACTGGGATCAATTGAGGGAAGGCGGTGGAAACAGTCCAGGCAAGGTGATAGTCTATCCGCTAGTAATAAAGGTCATAGACAAGGTCATAGACGCTTTGTCAATTACTGGCTCGGAGAAAATTGCCTGTGATGTCGCTTAAGACTCTGCTTCAATCTCGCCATGACCGGCGGCTGGTTTCTACACTCTTGCCCAGTCAAAAGTCCAAAGCGAACCGTAAAAACAAAGAATTCTTTCTGTTGCCTTTTGCTTTTTTAGTTTCTACTGCTTTGCCTGTCAAAGCTTTGCAGGTACAGGTGGCACCCAACAATCCCCAGCTTGGGGATACGCTCTCGGTCGTGATTCAGACGGACTCTCCTGGTTCGCAGAGTCCCACGGTTTCTTTCAAACAGAAGACTTACCGGGCGTTTTCCCTCGGTCAAAATCGCTTTCGAGTCTTGCTACCGACAACGCCTTTAGACAAGCCGGGAACGCTACAAATTCGGGTTGCTGGTGATGGGGAAGTCAAAAACCTGTCGTTGCCATTGCGATCGCGCAATTTCCCGGTGCAACGGATTACCCTACCCCCCGGAAAAGCCGGACAATCAGCAACCCAACTTGAACTCAACCGCGTGGCAGCTTTTAAAAATTTGGTGACGCCGCAAAAGTTCTGGAATGGTCCTTTTCTCAAGCCGAACCGAGGTAGCATCACCAGTATTTACGGGGTTCGCCGTTACTACAATGGCAAGTTTGCCAATGACTACTACCATCGCGGGGTTGACTACGCGGGTGGGTATGGTTCGCCGGTAACAGCACCAGCATCGGGAAGAGTGGCGCTGGTGGGACGGGTTGCTCAGGGTTTCCGAGTTCACGGAAATGTAATTGGGGTAGATCACGGTCAAGGCGTCACCAGTATTTTTATGCACTTGAGCCGGATTGATGTCAAGGAAGGGGATTTTGTAAAAGCGGGACAGGTGATTGGGGCAATTGGTTCAACAGGAGCTTCAACGGGTCCTCACTTACATTGGGGATTGTATGTCAATAGTCTTGCCGTAGACCCAGTACCTTGGAGAACTCAAGGAGTTGAATGAGGTTTTTTGAAGTTTTGATGAATTTTTTTAGGTTTTAATGTATTTGGTGTTGTATTGAGGAAAGATTGTGGCAGGGTTGCCTCTCCGAAACGAGATTGCGAAGCATTTTTCAATGTCTTCGACTATCCCACCGGGAGCTAGTGTAGGCTTTTCCGAAGCGAAAGCTTTGCGGACGGGGATTGTAGATAGTCATCTGAGAAGCGTAAATGTTGAATAGCCTTTGGGAAAAATCCCGAAAATTCCCACTGTCAAAGCAATATTGTTAGTTCGCTAACCGACTGATGTTAAGCCTGCGTAGTTTTGCGTATTTTGAGGCGCTGGTTATGCCAGGATAGATGAGTGGGCATGGGCGAAAAGACATCAACGCAGGTTTCGGCTTCGTTGAGGGCGTATCAACACTCGAAAACGGGCACGCACTTTTAGGGAAGCGGTAATCCCTGCCTCGCTTTCCTAGCCAACCAAAACAGTTTGGATGGGGTATCCAGCAGGATTTTTAGATGAGTATTGAAAAAATTGTTGAACAAGCCCTGCAGGATGGTTATCTGACGCCAGCGATGGAAGCAGAGGTGGGGCGCATCTGTGACACGGCTTCTGAGCTTTCGATTGAAGAATACATGGCTCTAGACCGTCTGATGGGCGCACTGTTAACTGGGGAAGTGGTTGCAGTTCCTCGAAAACAGTTCATCAATGTCATGGAAGAGTTGGTGCTGACGGAAGCGATCGCTAGAGTCGCAGAAATTGAGGCAACCAGCGATCGCGTTCTAGATGTCGGCGATATTGCCGCCTACGCGCTCAATCGCTTGCCTCCGCTGTATGCCACGACGGAGGAAGGTGCTAGCTATCAGCGAATGCGGGCAAAAGATGAACTTCAAGAGCTGATTACCCAGCAAGTGAGCGAAGCGATCGCCCGGAATCTGGATCGTCCCGAATTTTTCCCAGAACGGCAAGCGCTCAGCAAAGCGAACGACAGCGACGTGTTCAAGCAGGTGAGTTCTTTACTCCAAACCTACGCACCCAGCTTTGAACCTCAATCCAGTAACCATAGCAACGAATAATGGAAGAGTTATAAATGATGAATTTTGAGTTTTGAGTGATTAATTCAGAACTCAAAACTCAAAACTTTTCCCTCCTACCTGCGAACCAGCACGAGTGTCCCTTTCGCGACCTGCTGATAAAGCATCCGAATATCTTGATTTCGCATTCGCAAGCAGCCGTGGGAGACTGCTTGCCCGATCAGGTGTTCTTCGTTGGTGCCGTGAAACCCAATTTGATGACGCCCATCCGACCAAAAACCAATCCAGCGATCGCCTAAGGGATTATCATTCGCCCCAGATGGGATAACTTCACCCGTAATCGGTTGACGCCACGCCGGATTTTGGTTCATTTGCAAAACTTGAAACGAACCCGTGGGCGTTTCCCAACCCAACTGCCCCACCGCCACGGGGTAACTGGCTTGCAGCCGATCGTCACGGTAAACATAAACCAGGCGATCGCTCAAATCGACAACGAGATGCGATTGCCAAGCGGATGCCGCCTGAGCGGTTTCTAGCACTGAATATTCCCGAGGGGCTGAGCGGCTATTTGAAGATCGATTTTTACTCCACAAGTCTCCAAGCTGCCAACTTGCCAACTTGCCGACCTGGCGCTGACTCCGAATCGGGGAATCCAAGCTGACGGTCGTCACCCTTGAAAAATTTGTCCGCCTAGAAACTGAGAACAACACCACCGCTGTTCCAAAACAAATTAGCATCAAGCTTCGAGAGAGCGACTCATCTCTTGGCATAGCGGTATGAGCTAAGAATGATTACGGGTCAAAATAACCAACTGTAGAACATTGGGTCGTGGGTAATCATCTGGGGTTAATGACAACCGACAATTAACCATCAACCCCTGACAAACAATATTAATTCCTTGACTCAATCGTGGCTGCTAAACCTTTCGTGTTGAGCATTTGCTGCATTTCCAAAGCGCGATCGCGGGTGCTAAAAGCTCCCGCCTGCATCACCGTCCGACCGTTGGAGCGTGTGCGGAAGGCATCGGGTGCAAGCGATCGCACTAAAGCCTCTTGGCGCGAATTTTGAGCCTCCACCACAACCCGATAACGCAAACCTAGAGCCTGTTGACTACCGCCCGCTCGGCGGGGCACTCTCCCGCTAGCAGCCCGACTGTTGCCAATATTCCCCAAAGGAACATCAGGACTCGGCACTGGCAGCAAATCGGAGGAAGCCGAAGCTTGGAGAGGCTCCTGGGGTGCTACCCCGAAGTCCAGAGTCCGGGGGGCAGGCGACGGTTGAGACGGGGTGGATGACGGTAGCGCCGGTAATGTAGAAGCTGACGACGGTAGCGCTGGTAATGTCGTCGCTCTGGGCGGCTGGGAAGTCGGCAACGGCGACCGAGCAACCGGAGGCGGCGCGGGAATTTCTAGGGGTGCAGTCTGGGGCACAGGCGATATCGGCAAGGGAGACGCTGTCGCTCTGGGCTGCTGGGGAGGCACTACTGGCGGCACCACCGGAGGCACCACCGGCGGCTGCAAGGTTGGTAATCCGTAAGCTGACGTTCTTGCTGGCTGGGAGGTTGGGGCAGGCGGTTGAACGGAAATTTTAGTCCCGGTGCTGTCAGTGGGTACCGATTGTACTGGAGTTAAAATCTCTGAGTTCGGCCGATTAGAGAGGAGTGGCAAAGATTGAGAACTTCCACCATTCCTCGCCAGTGGCTGAATCGGTGCCAGGGCTTCCTGTGGCGGCAGGGAAGCGGTGGGAAGCGGCTTCAAAAGCCCGCTGGCAATGGGAGCCTCTACAAGCGGGGTGGGTGGGATAGCCATGCCCGTCAGGTCAATGCGTCCTGCCGTTTTGGCAGTAATCTCATTTCCATAGGCAGGAATCTCCTGGCTTGAAGCCTTGGTGTTAATGTCCAATAGACCATTGGCACGAAAAATATTGCCTCCCGGTTCGCCAGCAGTTCCTAAATCAGGACGGGCTTGGGAAACTGCCACTAACCCGTAACGAGCGTTGTTTTCAATAATATTATTCCGGAGAACGGGTGTTGCCTTGGTTTCTACGACGACCCCATCTTTGTTGCCACTGATGCGATTGGCAATTAGCTGCGGGGCAGCATTATGACCGATACTAATGCCAAATCCCGTATTTTCAAACACGTTCTCCCGCACTTCCGGTCGGGAAGTCCCGTAAATCGTAATCCCATTGCCCCCGTTTTCATAGAAGTAGTTGTTGCGAATGGTGGGGGCACTATTGCCAGTGACGGCAACTCCATCGTGCTTACTTCCCGTAAAAGTGTTATCCGCCACCATCAGACTGGTGGATTCAATCCAAAGACCGTAACCTCGTGGATTCGGATTCGTCACAGTGACGCCCATCAGCCCTGCTTGATTTGCCCCAGCGATCGCGATATTTTGACCGCCAAAGAAACGACTGAGGAACTGACCGCCGCCGAGGATGACAATATTCTCCCCTTTGGTGCTGCGATCGCCCTGAATCGTTACACCGGCTTTGAGTCTTAAGGGAAAGGTTTCACCCGTTTCGGTGCTGTAGGTGCCGGGTGCCAGTACGATGGCGGTGTTCGGCTGAGCGACCTGCAAGGCATGAGTAATCGTTTGGAACGGTTCCTGCTCGTCTCCAGTGCCATTACTGTCATTTCCCGCAGCGGGGTTGACATACAACCGATTCATTTGTGACATCTGCGTCTGCCCATCCGGGGGAACCTGAGCCACCGTCGGCTGTGCCTTGATTACCGTAACGTCCAGCCACGGGATTGCGATCGCAGTCACTAATCCTAAGAATATGCGACAGGTACGAACAGACGGACGGCATTTTCTGACTAGGGCATTCAATTGACGATTGTGGGGGCATTTCAAACTCACGGCTCTACTCCTCTCAAGTTGGCACTGCAATATCGGTAAAGGCTGATGGAAGAAAGCACCTAGTTTTAGTCTATGCACCCCTATTTTGGGATAGAGGCTACCCGTTTGTTTACATTTCTTACATTTCTAAAAAGACCCCAACCGCTAACAGCTCATCAACCTGAGCATCCTCTTCAAAGCGAGGAATTCGATGGGCATTCCAAAAGAAAATTCTGTGGGGGCATTCTTTGAATGATAATACTGCTGTTAAACGTTCTTAAATAGGTAGGTACAAAAAACTAGAAACCCGTAGGCTAAAGAATTGGGATAAGGACGCTACTTGCTCCTAACCCATAGACGAAATGTTACTGACTTAGTTCACATGACTTAGTTCACAATCCGCACGATATCAGCATTGTTCATTTTGCTCAACCTTGTTAATCCCCGCATTCTATTTTTTATTCAGTTGGATAAAATATATGGGGCAATTGAGGAAATTTGGTTGGTACGTGCTACCCTGTCACTTCACAGATTTCAAGAAATTAGGAAACTAGACTGCTACGATGAAAAATAATGGAGTGGTTGCGATGGGCGAGAAACACAGCGTTCGAGAGCCAGTTGGGGACTTGCTCATACAAGCACAGCCAGCGGTTTGCCGCATTCTAGACGCCAATTTAGACCGAGCCAGAGAAGGCTTGCGGATTATCGAAGAATGGTGTCGCTTTGGCGTGAATAGCTCCCAATTAGTCAATGAATGCAAGCAAATGCGGCAGGAGCTAGCCAAATGGCATGGCATGGAGCTTCGGGCTGCACGGGATACCCCAGGTGATGCGGGCACGGAGTTGACCCATCCTCAAGAACAACAGCGCTCTAGCATTCAGCAGTTGTTGCAAGTCAATTTTGCTCGTGTGGAAGAAGCCCTGCGGGTGCTGGAAGAATATAGCAAGCTTTATGACCCCGACCTCGGCTCGGCGGCAAAGCAATTACGCTATCGGGTGTATACGCTGGAGAGCAATTTGCTGGCTTACCGACGACATCAGGTACTGTTGCGATCGCATCTATACCTCGTTACTTCTGCCTCAGAACAGCTATTTTCCATCGTTGAAGCCGCCCTGCAAGGGGGACTGACTCTGGTACAGTATCGCGAAAAAATTGCCGACGATTCTGTGCGAGTCGCCCACGCTTCCAAACTCCGCCAGCTATGCCATCAATACGGTGCCCTGTTTATCATGAACGACCGGGTGGATCTGGCTTTGGCAGTGAATGCCGATGGCGTGCATCTGGGACAACAAGATATCTCCATCGCCCTCGCCCGACAGTTGCTAGGGCCACAACGCCTGGTTGGTCGCTCCACCACGAACCCGGAAGAAATGCAGCGAGCTATCCAGGAGGGTGCTGACTATATTGGAGTTGGCCCCGTTTATGAAACTCCCACCAAAGTAGAGAAAGCTGCTGCTGGTCTGGATTATGTCCGCTATGCGGCTGAAAATGCCTCGATTCCCTGGTTTGCCATTGGGGGCATTGATGCGAATAACTTAAATGATGTGCTGGAGGCGGGAGCCGAACGAGTAGCAGCGGTTCGCGCCATCATGCAGGCAGATCAGCCGATGTTAATGACTCAGTATTTCCTCTCCCAGCTGAGTCGCCTGCAAACTCTCCGCGCTGTTGATGTTCGCGTTCCCCAATCTTATGTTTAGTCCGTCTGGTCAAATCACGCTGCAAGTGAATGGGGAACCCCGCACCTGCCCGCCCGACACTAAATTGCCCCAGTTGTTAGAGCATCTGGGGTTAAATCCTCGCCTAGTGGCGGTTGAGTACAACGGTGAGATTCTCCATCGACAGTTTTGGTCGCAAACGGAGATCAAAGAGGGGGACGCGATTGAAATCGTCACCATCGTCGGCGGCGGCTAATTGGAACCTCAGAGATGAAGATTGAACAAGGAATGGCTGAAGATAAATTCTCGGTTGTTTCTCGGAAAACAGCCACAAGATTTACTCCCCATACTGTACTTTTCATCTGTGGTTTCTAGTCCAGTTCCTGGGTAACGCACAGCGATTCGCGTTATCCCTCATCCGTCATCCTTTCGAGTACGGATTCCCCGTGAGGAAATCCGCCCCGCATTGATCCCGCGCCAGTCGGGTGGAGGCGATACATTAAAGATGTAGCTCGGATCGCTCGATAGTTAGGAAGATGCTAGGAGTTGCTGCCAGCCGCTACAGTTTTAATCAGATTGAATAGGCACAGTATGTATGCGTAATAAACTGCTTTCAGCAATTAAACCCCTTTTGAAATCTTTGTTCGTCTTTGGTCTGATCCTTACCCTGACGCTAGGTCATGCTGACGGAGCTTTAGCAGCTCGCTCAGGCGGTCGGATTGGAGGGGGTTCCTTTAGAGCGCCCAGCCGCAGCTATTCGCCTCCTAGCCGCACCTACGCGCCACCATCCGGCGGATATTATCCGGCTCCTTATCCTGGGGGTGGATTTGGGGGTGGATTTGGGTTCCCGTTGCTATTTCCCTTCTTTGGCATCGGGGGCGGATTTGGCGGTCTGTTTACAATTTTGATTTTCCTGGGAATCGCTAACTTCTTGGTTTCCAGCTTCCGCCGCGTTGGTGTTGGCGACGCAGGTGAAGCCGATTCGCTGGGCTACGGCAATCCCAAAGTTTCTGTGGCAGAGGTGCAAGTGGGTCTTTTGGCAGAAGCTCGCAGCTTGCAAGGAGAATTAGACGAGTTGGCGCGTACATCTGATATGAGTTCCGCCATCGGTCGTGCCCAAGTGCTTCAAGAAAGTACCCTAGCTTTGCTACGTCACCCGGAATACTGGGTGTATGGGGCAGCAGAATCTCAGCAAACAGCGTTACAAGCCGCAGAAGCCAAGTTTAATCAGCTAGCTCTGGGTGAACGCAGCAAAGTCACCGAAGAGACTCTCTCGAACGTCAATAATCAGCTCAAGGCAGCAACGCCCAAAGCATCTTTACCGGCGGGATCTGAGGAAGCTGGCAAGCTGGCAAATCAGATGATGGCAGAAGGCCCTAGTGAATACATTATTGTGACGATTTTGGTGGGTGCCGAAGGCAATCTGCAACTGCCGAAAATCAACAGCACTGACGATTTGCGTCAAGCCTTGCGTCAGATTGGTGGCATCGGGAGCGATCGCCTACTTGCAGTAGAAATTCTCTGGGCACCTCAGGCAGAAGGCGACACGCTTACCTCTGATGATTTGCTGGCTGAGTATCCCAATCTCAAACTTGTTTAACCCTCAACGGATACGGGCACTCTTGCTATGCGCCCCTATCTATTTCTCCTGAAAAGGAGGCTGGTAATCAGCCTCCTTTTTCAATTTTGACAGCGGCTCAATAGGAGCCATTTATAATTTACTGTTTTCCCTTGAGCTGGTATTATTAGTATTAATTAAATAATGAAAATCTGTGCATTTTTTTAAAGCAAATTAACTTCCCATATAGGAAGAATTAAATTTAAGTTCATTGAATAATTTTACCAACAAATAGATTAAATTATGACAATTTTTTGTTCATTGTTAAATTTTAAAATCCCGAAATAAGATGCAGCGACATCTCTACAAATTCAAAGCTATTTAAAGCGTTTTTGTTCGCTGCGGTAGCGGAGCAATTCAGCAACAAAAGCGACAAAACCTGACACAATCATCAGCATCACGCTGAGAGCGTTGATATCCGGTTTAACGCCAGTGCGGATGCGGCTAAAGATTTCTAGGGGTAATGTTGTGGCACCCGTACCGGCAGTGAAGCTAGCAATGAGAAAGTCGTCCATGCTGAGGACAAAAGCTAACAGGCAACCGGAAATAATTGCTGGCATTAATTCTGGAAGCAACACCTGGATAAAAGCTTGTACTGGCGTCGCTCCTAAATCGAGGGCAGCTTCTTCTAAATGGGGGTTTAAACCGCTAATTCGAGAAGAAACCACCAAGGCGACGTAGGCAAGACAAAAGACGACATGAGCTGCCACAATTGTCCACAAGCTCAACGGCATACCAATAACGGCTAAAAATACCAGCGTGGCAACAGCGATCGCAATATCGGGAATAATCAGCGGCAGGTAAGAAACGCCGCGATACAAGGTTTTCCCCGGAAAGGTATAACGGGCTAAACCAACTGCCATTATGGTGCCTAAGACGGCAGCGATCGCTACTGCACACAAAGCCACGGTTAAGCTATTTTGCAGCGCCGTCAGGATACGGGTATCCTGAAACAGCTTTAGATACCATTTGAGGGTGAATCCTTCCCAACCGGCACTATAGGTAGACTCGTTAAAACTATAAAACGTCAGTACCAGAATGGGCAGGTACATATAAAAGAACATCAGCAGTGTGAAAATAACCTGCCAAGAAATACGAGGTTTATCCTGGGACTTCAACATAATCTCTAAAGGGATTTCCTCCTGCTGATGGCTGACGGTGCCTGTCATTCAATTTCACCATTTGTCGGGTTTGCGATGCTGAAGAGAGCAGCCACTTCGCTACACGCTCTATGCCAACTTTCTTCACTTTACTGGATGCGATCGCGTGTTTGGAAGAGTGCGATCGCGTCTCAAGTGTTATCGTCTCCGTAAATTTCAAACTTTTGTATTATTTTATACTACCTTTCCCTGGATTAGGGTTATACTTATACAATGGGAATCTGTGCGTCCAGGTAAATTGATTTTTAGGAACCGCGAAGACGCAAAGAGCGCGAAGGAAGAGAGTGAAAGGCTAGGAAAGAGTCCACGCCGAGGCAGTAACTACAACCCGAAAACCGTGATCGCTGCACCTACTAACCAGTTCATCCCTGCTACGAACCGCACTCCGACAGTACTTAGAATTGAGAAGCCACGAACCCCCACGCAACAGCCGATATCGGTTATCTGCGCTAGACTTCCACACACTCTCATCAACAGGCGCACCATTGTAGTTATCATGCCAAATATCAGCACACCATTCCCTAACAGTTCCGTGCATATCGTATAATCCAAAGGCATTCGGAGGAAAACTCCCCACTTCCGTCGTTTCCTGACGATATTTTCCCTTCGGTGCAGAGGCGTAAGTATATCTACTGTCGTAGTTCGCTACTTTAGAAGTAATTGTATCGCCAAAGTGAAAAGGTGTAGTTGTGCCTGCACGACAAGCGTATTCCCATTGGGACTCGCTGGGTAAACGATAAATTTTTCCAGTTTTTTTCGACAGTCGCGCACAAAATTCTACAGCATCCTCCCAGGATACATTTTCTACTGGTCGATTTGTACCTTTGAAGTAGGAAGGATCTGGTTGCATCTCTCTGTTGATTTTTGGCAGAGTTGCTACGACTTTCCACTGCGCTTGTGTAATGGTGAATTTTCCTATGAAAAACGGTGCTACAGTTACTTTATGTTGCGGGCTTTCCCTGCTACTTCGCCCCTTCTCCGTGTCTGGAGAACCCATCAGGAAGGTACCGCGGGGAATTTCTACCATTTCCAATGTTACCCCACCACCTAAGTCTTCAGAGAAATATTTTGCTTGCATTCTGCGGCGGTTAGTTTCTATTCCCTGTCCGTTTACTGTTACCACATCAAAATGGAACGTTTTAAGCGGTAAAGGTTGGGGAAGATTCAGAATTGTTGGCGCTACAGATAACTTTTGCAGAGTTAATGCATTTATTACATCTTCGGCTGATTGATATCGCCGTTTCGCACCTCTTTGGATCATCTTATCTAAGATGCTACGCAACTCATCACTTACAGAATTTTGCAAGTAATTCTGCCAAACCCAAGCATCTTCATCAGTATCGAATAACTCTAAAGGCTCAACATTAGTCAGCAAATGAATGCAGGTGACGCCCAAACTATATAAATCGCTGGCAAAAACTCCTTTCCCGACTGCTTGTTCTGGTGCAATATATCGAAAGTCACCAATCACTGTTCCAGTTCTGGCTAATGCGGTTCCTGTCGCAAATTTAGCTGCACCAAAATCTACTAACACAAGTTGATTATCAACCTGACGACGAATGATATTTTCTGGCTTAATATCCCGGTGAATCACCTGCTTACTATGCACAAATTTCAATACCCGCAGCAAGTCTGTCAGTAAGCTGCGAATTTCAGTTTCACTGAAAGCACCTTTTTGTTCTAATATCTGGGCTAAATTTTGTCCATTAATAAACTGTTGCACCAAATATTGACGTTTCTCTTCCTCAAAATGGGCTAACAATTCCGGAATCTGCGGATGATTGCCTAATTCTTCTAGCCGTACAGCTTCTTGATGGAATAACTCTGCTGCTTTATTAGCTGTATCCGTACCCTGTTGTATCGGAAAAAATTGCTTAATTACACAAGCTGGTTTGGACGGTTTGGCTTCATCAATTGCCCGAAAAGTCCTACCAAAACCGCCTTTTCCAAGTGGTGCTACAGCGCGGTAACGCCCTAAAAGTACCAGCTTCGTCCCGCAGTTTTTACAAAATTTGTCATTGTGGGAGTTTTGGCACTTCTGACAGGCGGGATTTAAGCAATAACTCATAAATAATTGAAAAATTTGATTAAGCGTAGGTTGGCTTGAGGTGACGAAACCCAACGCCTTTAATCAATTTGTTGGGTTGGGGAACGAATCCCAACCCAACATTTATTGTAAATAGTAAATCAGTCAGCACTTACTGACCAATTAATTATTATTAAATTCAAAAAATACTCCATATGGGCGCATATATTCCCATTATATAAATTTAGCACTTGCGCTAATACTTGTCTAGTATCTATTGCGAAGATTTAACAGAAAATTTCTGATAATAATGGTGCGTCGGTGATGATATGCACCTTATCTATGGAGCTTATTTCTGGGAAGTGCTATCGCCGTATTTAATTAAAAGCGCGATCGCTACACTCACGGCAAAAATTAAAACCATACTCAAAGACGAGCCAAATCCCCAATTTTGAGTTGCACCCAAAAACTGGTTATAAATCAAGCGAGATATCGTCATACTGGAGGCACCGCCCAGCAATTCCGGATCGACAAAATCCCCTAATGTGCTAATAAATACGAGCAAAGAACCCGCAGCAATTCCTGGTAGCGTTTGCGGGACAGTCACTTTCCAAAAAGTGTCAATCGGATTTGCCCCCAAATCCGCAGATGCCTCTAGCAACCGCCGATCCAGTTTTTCTACAGAAGCGTAAAGAATTAACACCATGTAAGGCAAATAGCTGTACCCCATCCCAATAAATACGGCTGAACTCTGGTTCAGCAACTCCAAAGCCGGAAGTCCTAAAGTCGTTAACATCGTGTTCAGGACACCCGTAGGACGCAAGATTGTAATCCAGGCGTAAGAACGCAGCAGCGATGATGTCCATAAAGGCAAGACAAAGCCTAGCAGCAGCAAATTTCGCCACTGTTTTGGTGCCATTTGACCAATCCAGTAAGCAACTGGGAATCCTAGTAAAAGACAAACGATTGTAGTGCCAATTGCAAAGAATAGCGATCGCCCGATTACCTGCAAGTAAACTGGTTGAAACACCAGCGTATAATTATCCAAACCGCTGGGATTCACCACATCCCCAGGTCGGATTCCTGGTACTAGACTCAGCTGAAAAATCACCAGCGTTGGCAGCACTAGCAACAAACCCAACCAGATACCAGCCGGACCCAGCAGCGCCATTGGTTCCAACCACTTCAAGCCGGGGCGTCTGCTGCCCATTAGCACTGGCGATTCGATTCCATCAGAGGGAGTGGGATTGGGGATAGAGGGAGGAGACGTTGGGGTAGACACGACAGAAAAAAGTTTTGAGTTTTGAGTTTTGAGTTTTGAGTTATTAATGAAAGATGATTGATATGAAGTATCAATTGTTGCTTCGATTCATCATTCAAAACTCAAGATTATTTAATGTTAGCTGCTCGTCAATCGAGTCCAATAGGATTCATAAACTTCGGCAACTTTTCCAAGCGGCGCAACGCCTTCGCATTGGGCAAGTACCGCCTCTGGGGGAAATAAAATTTGATTGTTACGGATTTCATCAGGTAGCTGATTGTAGCCAGCTTGATTGGGTGTCGCGAAACTTAAACGTTCGCAAATCTGAGCGGCGACATCAGGTTGCAACATAAAGTTAATCCAGGCATAAGCTCCTTCTGGATTGGGAGCTGTTATCGGAACGACCAGTGTGTCAGTCCACACCGAAGAACCACTCCGAGGAATTAGATATTGTAAGTTTTTATTTTCTGGAATAATTTCATTGGCATCGGATGAAAATCCCATTGCCAGCAGCAAATCCCCAGTTAAAATTTGAGTTCTCCAGGCATCAGAGGTGAAAGAAGCGAGGGCCGGTTTGAGCGCCATTAACTTTTCATACGCCTGTTTAATCTGCTGCGGGTCTTTTGAGTTGTAAGAGTACCCCAGCATTTTCAACACCGCACCCATTACTTCCCGAACATCATTCAGCAAGGTCATCCTTCGAGAAAGTGCCTGCTGATTGTCCCAGAGATAATTCCAATCTGCTGGTGGTTGCTTCAGCTTCTGGGTGTTGTAAATGAGACCCGTTGTTCCCCAGCTCAGAGGTATGCTGTAGCGGTTTTCTGGGTCATAGACGGGATTCTGGAAGCGGGGAAACAACCGATCCAAACCTACGACGCGGGAGCGATCTATTTCACTGAGCAAGCCCAGTTCCACCATCTTCCTCACCGTATAGTCAGATGGGTAAATAATGCTGTAGTCCCCGCCTCCCAATGCTTGAATCCTGGCTAGCATCGCTTCGTTGGAATCATAGACATCAGCAATGACCTTGATTCCAGTCTCTTTGGTAAAGCGTTTTAACAAATCCTCATCGGTATAGCCAGCCCAAGTGTAGAGATACAATAACTTGTTGTTGGATGCATCAGAGTTGGCGGGTGCCGAGCGCACTTGGGCAAGCGTCCAGCCGCAACCAGACATTGCCAGTCCGAGGGTAGCAGCAGCTGACGTTTGTAAAAACCTACGTCGTGTTGAGTGTTGTGGGTTCGTCCGTTGAGCAGTTGGAGGCACGGGATTCAGCAAAGTTGCACGTCAATCGTCAAAATTTAGAAGAGGAAATTAAAAACTATCAAGGTGATTTTTTAGTTTTAATTTTTAATTTTTAATTTCTCTTTAACAGTATCTTACAGATTGCTCTATAGGGAGCGGTTCACCTAGTTCGGGCGTCAGTATTTTGATAGGCAAACATTAGATTTGTAGGGGTTTCTCAAATTTCCAGTCGTCATCCTGACTTTGAGGAGATAGCCCCGGAGTGATTGAATCGGTCGCTGAGTCAATTTGTCAAGTTTTGGGGGAAAGGAGCGCAAAATCAGTGCAGCAAAGGGCTGGCAGTCATCGATGGGAATGAATACTTTTTAATGTTTGGTGGTAGCCGGAAGCGATCGCTTCCGGCGTCTCTAGCCAACGACCAATGGGTTGACCGGGTTCCCCGAAAGCAAGCGATTGCTCTGGTCTGACCATGAGATTCTAACCCTTATAGAAACTGGATTCAGCCCGGTCGCTTCTGGGAATGTCGGGAGACGCACGGATAGCGATCGCTGCATTGGCTCTAAGTATTCATTGCCAGACAATCGGTAGCTGCCCAGTGAGCATAGATAGGGGTATGCAAGGCAGGCTCAATTCCCACAGTATTCATCTGCCGAACCGTTAAGCGATCGCCTGAAAGTAACTCCACCACATAATGAACATGAGTTCCCATGTACATCACGTGCTTCAGACGACCTTCAAAGCAGTTGATTGGCATCGCTGGCGGATAGAGACTCAGCTGAATCTTCTCTGGACGCACGCATACCACAACCTCCTGGACACCAATCTCATCCCAAGGCTCCAACGGCTGCACCACAACTGGCAAACCGCTTTTGGTGACAACTTTGAGCGTTGAGTAGTCAGAAGCTTCAATCCGCCCCTCAAACAGATTGGTATCCCCAATGAAATCCGCCACAAATGGCGTTTTGGGATGCTCGTAGATTTCAGTAGGCGAACCAATTTGCTCAATCTTGCCCCCGCGCATGACTGCAATCCGGTCGGAGAGACTTAGCGCTTCCTCCTGGTCGTGCGTCACCATTACAAACGTCAAACCGAGGTCTTGATGTAAGTTGGATAATTCCACCTGCATTTGTTTACGCAGCTTCAAATCCAATGCCCCCAAGGGTTCATCCAGCAAAACCACCGCTGGACGATTCACCAGCGCCCGCGCTAAAGCCACTCGTTGCTGCTGTCCCCCAGAAAGCTGGGAAGGAAAGCGGTTAGCATAGGTTTCCATTTTGACCAGCTTCAGCGCTTCTTGCACTCGTTCGGCAATTTCTGCCCTGGGTCGCTTTTTAATCCGCAATCCGAAAGCAATATTTTCCCAAACGCTCAAATGGCTAAACAAAGCATAGCTCTGAAAGACGGTGTTCACCGGACGCCGGTGGGGCGGCACATGGTTCATCGTCTGCCCCTGAATCAGCACCTCTCCTGCCGAGGGAGTTTCAAACCCAGCCATTAAGCGCAAAGTTGTGGTCTTGCCACAGCCAGAGGGGCCTAAAATACTGAAAAATTCTCCTCGGTGGATCTCCAGATCAACCCCCCGGACTGCTGTTTCTCCATTGAATACCTTAAAAACCTTGCGGAGTTCCACATCCAGTTCATTTGTAGTCTCCGGAGAGCGTTGTTCTGCTAAAGAAGTTTGAGACATAGTTGATGATTCCCAGTGGCGATGCCCCACAGAGGTTTGAATTGCTCAACACACGCCGTCGCGTCTGTTTTGTGAAGGCTGAGCCGGTGATGCTTGGTTGAGCGTTGTTGGTTGAGCGTTGATTGCTAACTTTGGTTTATTTTAGCTGTCGGACTCAGTCCGATTGCGATTCGCTTAAAAATTTGCCATTCTTTGATTCGTTGAACCTGAAAAAGTACAGGACAAAGTACAAGTGATTCCCGCTCTGTGCTGGATGCTATTTCCACGGCACCCATTTTCAGGACACCTCCAGTTCATCTTATTGAAGTGTGACGGTACACTATGTAGGAGCAATCCCTCTGTGAATTGCCGCCCACTCAAAATACCTTTTGTTTCCCTGTTTAGAGCCAATTTATTCAGCCTCCTGCTATGACCTTAATCGCTCGGTCTTCCTCAATTGGGCGTCAATCCACCCCCCGAACTGTGGGCCGACGTCTCCAATCTGTAATTATCATGTTGCTCGTTACCTTACTCTTGGCGGGTGGGATTGGCGCTCGTTTAGTTTTTTTACAAGTGGTTCAGGGGGAACGTAACCGACAGCTGGCAGAAAACAATCGGATTCGTTTGATTCCCAAACAGCCGGCCCGAGGCACCATTTTCGACCGCAAGGGAAGAGTTTTGGCGAGCAGTCGGCTGTCTCACTCGGTTTTTTTGTGGCCCATCGCCCGCAAGCAGAAGGATTGGCCTGCTACCCTCAGCCGCCTTTCGGAACTGTTAAATGTTCCTGAGAAAGAAATTCAAAAGCAACTAGAAAAAGCCGGTTATACCTCGACCTCGCTGTTACGAATTGCTCGTGACATCAATCCTGCCCAAATTACGGCACTTGAAGAGTACAGGAGCCAACTAGAGGGCGTAGAGGTGGATATTGAAGGGGTACGAAACTACCCCAACGCTGAGGTGGGCGCTCACGTCTTAGGGTATACGGGGGAAATGAACGATGAAGAGCTAGCCAAGATGAAAGATCAAGGCTACCGCTTGGGTGATGTGATTGGTCAGATGGGTGTGGAGGCAGCTTTTGAAAAACCGCTACGGGGAGAATGGGGCGGTCAACAAGTTGAGGTAGATGGTGCGGGTCAAGTGCTGCGGATTCTTGGTCAGAAAAAGGCGAAGGCTGGGAAGGATGTGCAGTTAACGCTGGATCTGGATTTGCAGAAGGCTGCGGAGCGGGCATTGGGCGATCGCAAGGGCGCAATCGTGGCAATGGACCCCAACAATGGGGCAATTTTGGCAATGGTCAGCCGCCCAGGCTTCGATCCCAACGTTTTCTCTAAGCGGATCACCCCAGAAACTTGGAAGAAAGTACAAAGTAAGGGCAACCCCTTCGTCAACCGCGCTTTAAGAGTCTTTCCACCAGCGAGTACCTTCAAGATTGTCACGGCTAGCGCTGCGATTGAATCGGGTAAATATTCTCCGAATACGGTATTAGCAACCTATCCTTACTTAACCGTCGGTGGGATTCGGTTTGGGGAATGGAACCATGCTGGATTTGGCCCCTTGGGATTTGTTGGGGCGCTAGCGATGAGTAGCGATACTTTCTTTTATCAGATTGGTAAAGGAATAGGTGGTCCCACCTTGATTGACTGGACTCGGAAGTATGGCTTTGGTCAAAAAACGGGGATTGAGTTAGCTTCAGAAGAATTGCCGGGGTTGGTTGCGGATGCAGCCTGGAAGGAGAAGCGATTGAAGCAGGAATGGACTATCGGAGACACGGTGAATATGTCCATTGGTCAGGGCTTCTTGCAAACGACGCCGCTACAAGTTGCCGTGATGTTTGCGGTTCCGGCAAATGGTGGCTATCGAGTTAAACCCCACCTGCTCAAAGATAATGAGGCGTCCAAAAACTGGCGAGAGTCCTTGAATATGAAACCAGAAACGCTAAGGGTGGTGCGCCAAGGACTCCGGAGCGTTGTGACTAGCGGCACTGGAAAAGCGGTGAATGCGCCAACGCTACCCCCGGTTGCCGGGAAGAGTGGTACGGCAGAGGCTCCACCAGGACTGTCTCACGCCTGGTTTGGTGCCTATGCGCCTGCGGACAAGCCAAAGATTGTGGTTGTGGCGTTTGCGGAACATTCTGGAGGCGGCGGCGGTAAGGTAGCAGCCCCAATGGTGTTAAAAGTTTTGGAGGCTTATTTTCAGGTCAAGAAACCTGTTAAACCCGTTAAGTAAATTGTGAGGGGTTAGTTGTTAGTGTTTAGAGGAAAGGCTAACAACTGACTCCTCACAACTGACTCCTCACAACTGGCTCCTGACTATTGACTGCTCTCAATTTCTCTGCAACGACCTAACTTCGATGGTGCCGTTGGGTGCGAACACCACTCTGAATTGGGCGAGGGGTTCCTGTGGGACAGCGTCTGGCGAGTTGCTCGGCTGGAAGAGTTTAGGCAGGGGAGTTTCATCCTCGTAATCAAAAGCTGGTTGATTCTGTGGCTCGTAATCGGCGACGACACCGTCTTTGTTTACGGCGACACGGTATTGTAAGCTCCGTGGAAAACTGGGAGTGGCTTGCCAATTTTGCTTGAGTTGTTCGGAAAGCCGAGCTTCTAAACTCTCTATCTGAGCTGAGTCGGTAATTTCTGGACCGAGGCTGGGCTTTTCTTTATACCCATACCAGGGGCTAACTTGCGGGACGCCTCGCCTAGTAAATACCACCCGGAACTGAGCAAGCGGTTCTTTGCTGATGTCGCTACCAGTGGCAGGGATATAGAGCAATTCTGGGAGCGGAGTTTCTTCTAAGCGATCGCGTGCGGCTGAGTTAACTGGCTTGTAACCCACCACAGCTCCGTCTTTCCCTACGCCCACCCGATAAACTAAGTCTTGCCGAAACTGGCGGCGGGTCGTCCACTTCTGATAAATGTTGTTTTGCAGTTTCCGTTGTAAGAAGTACAACTGGGTGGGATCGGTCAGCTCTGGTGCTGCTGTCACCAGGGTTTCCAAGTCGGTAGCTTCAGCGCTAGATGACGTGGGGCTTGCTGTCGGCTGCTCGGACGAGACAGGGCTAGCAGGGGTCGTTAAGCTGTTGGGCTGGGGCAAGGGATCTTTGAGGTTCTTGACTTCGGGAGGGGGAACCCTAGAAAACGCGATCGCTGCCAACGCCAAACTCGTGACCCCAACTGCTGCTGGTGCGGCGCGTTGTGCCACCGGCACTTCAGCCTTCGCATAGCGTTTCGGAACCGGCGCGATTGACAGCATGATGTCTGGCAGCGTGCGACCATCAGCCAGGAACTGATCCACCGCCTCCACTAAATCAAACAGCTGTACCGTTGTGATATCAACTTGTCTTGCTTGGAGGGTTGTGGCTGTCCCACTGGATGCGCCACTATGAGTCGAGTCTCCACCACTTCCCGGCGACTCAACAATTAACCGATGCAGATGGGCATCTATTTTCTGAAACTGCACTAAACTCGGCTTGTCTTTCAGACTATGGGAGTGAGGCACCCCACTCAAGAATTCTTGAGCATAGTTGCTGGCTGCTGTCACCAGGCTTTCAAAAAAGTCACGTCCTCCCGTTAATGGCTTCTCCTTACCCGCAAAATGGCACTCAGCATTAACCAGGATAGACATTAAGGGTCGGGTGTCCACCTGACCAGCAGCTGTAGCATCGCTTAACCCTTCTAGGATCAGCGTGCAGTTAGGCAGACTGTACGGACGGCGAATAGTCATTTTCAGTTGGTGATTGGTAATTGGTAACTGGTAATTCGGGAAAAAACTAATAGGTAATTGGGAATTGGTAACTGGTAATTTGGGAAAAGTTTTAAGTTTTGAGGATTGAGTTTTTAAGTTAAGAACTTTCTTCTCGTCTCAAAACGCAACATCAATGCTCATCACTCTTATTCTTGATTACCGATTACTCCTTGTTCTATGAAAGTTACACTTCTCCATCAAAAAGGCTGCTCCAAAATCTTTGCATTCCAGACGTTCCCGTACAAAATAGCAGCTCGCTTAACAGCTCAATAGCCAGATTGTTTAACTTCTCATCAGAGTTATAGGCGGCGACACCAGCGCGTCGTGGATTCATTCGGCTCCGGAAGTGAGCGCGGAACCTTTCTAAATACTCAGACAAGCGAAAATGATGTTCTAATGGCACCTGCTTGTCACGCAGTTGTTGATAAGCCAGTAGCAGCTGCCGGATCAACACGGTTAACCGCCGTGCTAGATGGCAGACTAGGATCACCATCGCTTTGGCTTCATCCAGGGTTAGCAAACGGCGTGTATAAGATCGTCGTAGCGGGTTGCTGCTTCGGATTCGCCAAAGGTGTACCCGATTTTTGATAATTCCCTGGAGTTCCAAATCCTTCGCCACTGTCAGCATTGCTTCAGACCCTCCCAATTCCAGGGCTTCTATTGCTAGTAGCATCAGGTCAATTTGTAGCCGAGTTCGACGCGGACACCCACTTGACGACGAAATCGGTGGGTCAGGGAGATTGTCTAAAATCAGCGGCATTGACTCTCGTGGAGGACTGTTTAATGGCATTACGCTCACAGAAAGATTCATTCCAAATAGCAGGACAGTTGAACTGGTTGATGGCTCGCACGGGCTACAACGAATTGCATACAGGAATCAATGACTTTTGACGGTTACATTTGTGTCCATCTGCTATCCGATTATTTATATGCCCAGCTGGATTTTACTAAAATCAGGGTGTCGCGATCGGGATTGAAGCTTCGGGCAAGTGGATGACTTTGGAGGTGGTTGTACTTGAATCATATAGATACGACTACTCACACGCCTCAATAGCCGCCCGCTGGCTCTTGAGTGTTAGGAATGCTCCAAAACCGTGCAGCCTTCTAGTGTACGATTTTCCAGGTATATCCTTGCACATCCGGGGGAGATCCTGCCTCTGTGATGCAACGGATACCGAGTTTACCTACAACCCTCTTTTTACGAGCTGCTATGGATCTCAAGTCTCTGATACGCGACATTGCAGACTTTCCTAAACCAGGAATTCTGTTTCGGGATATAACGACGCTACTGCGAGATCCGGAAGGACTGCGCTACACCATTGAAACCTTAACCGAAAAGTGCGCCCAGTTGTCTCCAGAGTACGTCGTTGGGATGGAGTCGCGGGGTTTTATTATTGGGGCACCTCTGGCATACAAACTGGGAGTTGGGTTTATCCCCGTCCGGAAGCCTGGAAAGTTACCAGGTGCCGTTCACACGGTTGAGTATGAATTAGAGTACGGGATGGATCGCCTAGAGATGCATCAAGATGCTCTACATCCCGGAAGCCGTGTTTTGATTGTGGACGATCTGATCGCGACGGGTGGAACGGCAACGGCAACGGCTGAGCTGGTACAGAAAATTGGCTGCACCTTAGTAGGATTTGGATTTATCATCGAGCTAAGAGATTTAGGTGGGCGTCAACGACTTCCTGATGTGCCAATTGTGACGCTGGTTGAGTATTAGGGAGCAACTGCTCATGGCTAATTGCTAATTGCTAATGGAAAACAAGCTATTAAACAATTAGCGATTAGCAAGTTACAAAAATTTTGGCGATATGGGATTCTATATTTCATGACTTCTACTAGAAATTCTTCAGGTCAGAATGGGTTAACAGCTAGTTTAAATTGGCTCAAAAGGCTGGTCACAAGTGAAACTTTCCTCTACGTGGCAAAACGGCTATTACAGGCAATTTTGACTTTGTTTCTAGCCTCGACGCTGAGTTTTGCAATTAGTCAGATGGCTCCGGGAGATTATTTAGATACTTTGAGGCAGAATCCCAAAATTTCCCCGGAACGAATTGAGGAACTCAGGCAACAGTTTGGTTTGGATAAACCAGCGATTGAACAGTACCGACGGTGGCTGTGGCAGATTTTGCGCTATGGCAATTTTGGTACGAGTTTTGTCTATCAGCGTTCGGTGTCATCGCTGTTGTGGGAGCGTATCCAAGCGACATTGGAACTCGCGATCGCATCGGTGATTCTGACGTGGGCGATCGCGATTCCACTGGGGATCGTCGGTGCGGTTAACCAAAATCGCGCTAGCGATCGCCTCCTGCAAGTGCTGAGCTACGCCGGACAAGGGTTTCCCAGCTTCATCACGGCGCTGGTGTTGCTAATTTTCGCCCAGTACACTTCACCCCTATTTCCAGTCGGTGGCAGAACCAGCATCAATCACGCCGATTTATCCTGGTTCGGCAAAATTTTGGATATCGGTTGGCACATGATTTTACCCACCCTAGCGCTGAGTGTCACCAGTTTTGCAGGTTTGCAGCGAATTACCCGGGGAGAATTACTCGATGTTCTCCGCCAAGACTACATCCAGACAGCTCGTGCTAAGGGACTCCCCGAAGACCGGGTGATTTATGTTCATGCCCTCCGCAATGCGATTAATCCCCTAATAACGCTCTTAGGATTTGAGTTTGCCAGTTTGTTAAGTGGGGCATTTATTGCCGAATTTT
The DNA here is from genome assembly GCF_039961855.1 of Trichocoleus sp. Lan. Taxonomy (NCBI): domain Bacteria; kingdom Bacillati; phylum Cyanobacteriota; class Cyanophyceae; order Leptolyngbyales; family Trichocoleusaceae; genus Trichocoleus; species Trichocoleus sp. Lan. The sequence goes on from NZ_JAMPKA010000007.1 coordinate 146,695, forward strand.
TCTTCAATTGGCCGGGATTAGGACGGTTGATTTTACAGGCAGTTACTATCCAAGACATTTACTTAGTCATGGCAAGTTTAATTATGGGAGCGGTGATGCTGATTGTCGGCAATCTTATCGCTGATTTGTTGCTAAAAGTAGCCGATCCGAGAATTAAGTTGGAAAATCTTAAATGAGGAAATGGCTAATGGTTTCTTCCCGTCCAATTCTCAATTACGGATTAGCCTATTATCTTTGCATTTTCTATGTTTTCCCAAGTCTATTACCTAATTCGTTCGAGAGCTGATGGTCAATATCTTTTAGCTCAACCCGATACAAGTTCTTCAACCAGTAGCTCTGGCTATTTGTTGATGTTTGGCGAACATTTTGATGCGCTAAGCTATCTCAACGCCCATGCCCCAGATGTCAGCGATCGCTTTGCTGTCGAGTCTATCTCTGGAAACCAAGTAAAAGGGTTGCTCCAACGCTGGGGATTTAAGGGAATTGGGATGGTTGAAGACCCACTATTACCCAAAATTCAGTTTTTATCGCCGAGTTAAGCCAAATTATTGACTTCTATTGCCTTTTCTAAAGATTTATTGCAAGTATACCTAGGTACAGATGTCAGAAGCTCCAAAATTTGAGCAAATAAGAGAGGTCGTTCAGGCAGTTGTTTCGTCTGATCCGATCAACAAATCTTAATAGTGCTAATTTCGACAAATTAGGAGAGAGGGACTCTATGAAATCGATCCGTTTCAACCTGTCTGCTTGGATACGTCCAGTGCGTATGGCGATCGCTGCTTGTTTTTGCGCTTTAGTATTGTTCAGCTATGCAACCCCAGCCTACAGCAGCACAAAAACCCCCGCAGGATATAGCGGCACCAACAGTCGCCCCGGAGACGGAGAAGCCAATCTGACGAAGATTGAAGAGAAATCACAAAAGGCGGTTCTGAAAGACCCCTATTCGCTTAAGGAGACTCAGAAGGAAGCCCAGCAGGGTCTGAATGAAATTCAAGGATCTGCTGATGCTGAGAAGATGAGTACCAACGAAAATTCGCAAGGCGTCCAATCAGTTGAACAAAAAGTTCAGAAAGCTCTGGAAGGCATTACCGGCAAAGACTAAGGAAATAGTATTTGCTCAAGACTGAGCGCCCTAGTATCTGCTGAGTGCGGATGCAGGGTCTCATCATCAGGGCAACTCCGCAGGGGTTGTTCTTGATGTTATATAGGGCAGGCAGGAGTCTGCCTTGTTTTTTTTAGGCTGGCGATGCTGAAACGCTGGCTCGTTAGACCGTGTGACGGCAATAATGCCCTAGAATTGGAGTTCTCTTGTGGCTTGAGGTCTAAGTTCAGTCTTCAAGCAAGACGGTTAAGTAATTTGGCAATGTGGACAACAATCTGTCCGCGCGCTCAAATAATTTGGCAATCAACAGATAACAATGACAAATAATTAGTTAATTGACCCGAGAAGAAGCGGGTGGCGAGAATCGAACTCGCATCATCAGCTTGGAAGGCTGAGGTTTTACCACTAAACTACACCCGCAAATTGAGGTATGGTCAAACCATAACTAGATTACTATACCACAATTTTTCAGAGCTTGAGTAGGGGAGAAGTGCATTTTTTCACTGGGAGAGAGGAGAAACTCGGATAGAGACTTCCAGCAAGCTGTCAACGGCTCCACCTCCCATGTAAGCGGGTTGAAATCTCCAACCTTGAATTAGCTCATTGACAAACTGCGAATCGTTTAAATTTCCGCTTCCTTGCAGCACTCGCTGAACTGACGGTTTGCCCGTGTTATCAATCAACAATAAAACTTCCAAGACGATAGGCTGGTCGGGAGCTTGCCCTGTTAGCAGCGGATAATCAAGGTCGGGAATTTGTTTCTGCTGTTGCTGCGGTACGGCTAATTGGTTCGGCTCATCAGTGCCAGCGTTACCAGAGCGGACATTGAACAAAGTTGCCACAACGCCTCTACCTTGGGCTGCGGGCGCTGCGGGTGCGGGTGACGGTGCGCTTTGTGCCTCCTCAGCAGACGGTGCGGGTGGAATGGGAGCTGGGGCTGGTGGGGCTGGGCTTGCCTGTACGGGAGGATCTGGCGGAGGGGTGACAGGAGCTGGGGATGGTTCGACGGGTTGGGACGATGATGGCTGCGGTTGAGATGGCGGTGCAGGTGCGGGGGTTCCTGCATCTTGGGAGGATGACCCCAAGGGACGACCCGTTTCAGGGGGTTGTTGCGGCACCAATGGCGGGCGCGGAGCAGGTGTAGGGATGATGGGTCTGGTCGCAACCACATCAGAGTTCGGCTGCTGTCTTTGCGGGGTAGAAGGCGAGTTAGCGGTAGGGTTTTGAGCTTGAGGGAAAGGATTTAGACGGATTCTGAAAGAGCGTTGAATCCTCGGTTGAGAATTTACAGGAGGATTTTCTTGAGGCTGCGCGGGTATCGGCTGCTGTACAGGGCTTCTACCTGGAACGTTAAAATTGCGATCGCTCTCTTGTCTTTGTTGGGGAGTTACCGCTTGTGGCTCTAACCTCTCTTCGGAATAGGCAACGGAGGTAATTAGCTCAACAGGAATGGGTTCCGTAGCCACATCGACGCTGGCAGATCCCATGATTACCCGCTGCAACATCCACATCCCCAATACATGGACAATTACAGAAATTAGAGTGTAAATACTCCACAGCGTGGATGATGTAGACCGATTCCGGGCATCGACTCGCTGCTGGGAGGCGATCGCATCTGGCTTCTCTAAGGGAGGTGGAGCCGATGCACTAACGAGATGTAAGTGCCGAGTCGGAGGACTCTGAGCCGGATCGTTGGGGCGCTGGTTTGGTAGTGCCATTCTCAAAACTTGAAGGACTCTTATTGTTAGAAACAGTAGACGTTCACCTGAATCCGCTACGTTCCAGAAAATTTGTCAGAAAAAGAATGAACAGAGACAGCGAACTGAGAATAACCACCAAAATCAAGGCGGTGTTGTCGCGTCCCGACTGAACGGCTTCGTAGATTGCCATTGGCATCGTTTGCGTGACACCGGGAATATTCCCCGCAATCATTAAAGTTGCGCCAAATTCCCCTAAAGCGCGGGCAAAACTGAGGACAATTCCTGCAAGGATACCTTTCCAGGCTAAAGGCAACCAAACGCGCCAGAGGGTTTGCAGATTCGATTGACCCAATGTCGCAGCGGCTTGTAAGTAAACGGGGTCAACACTTTCTAAAGCTGCTTTTGTCGTTTTTACCATCAGCGGTAACGCCATAATGCTTGCCGCCAAGACTGCGCCTTGCCAGGTAAAAATGGGCGTCCAACCAGTCGCTTCGTAGAGAGGGCGTCCGATTAACCCCTGGCGTCCAAAGAGAACCAGCAGATAAAATCCCACCACAGTCGGCGGCAAAATTAGGGGCAGCGTGACGATGGCATCCACCCAGTTTCGACCGGGAAAGCGGTAACGTGCCAACAGGTAGCCCAGCAGTCCCCCTGCGATCGCGACGAAGACGGTGGAAATCAGCGCCACCCACAACGATAAGCGCAAAGCGGAGAACAGTGCTGAGGACTGAGGACTCAGCACTTTATTCAGTCCCCAGCACTTTCTTTAAGTTCAACCGCAAAGGTGAGAACGGTTTCATCGATGCCTTTGAGCTTGAGTGGGCTGCACTTGGTCATTTCCTGCTCGTCCAGGTAATCGGCAACGGCAGCAGAAACCAGGATACAATTCGGCTCCGCTGCTTCTTGAAGGCGAGAGGCAATATTCACGCTAGGGCCGATAGCCGTGTAATCCGACCGTTGATTGCCTCCGAACATTCCCACCACGGCGGTTCCTTGGTGAATGCCGCAGCGAAACTGGACGGGTGCGCGATCGCTCGTGCCCACAATGCCTGCCTCCAACCATTTCTGATTGAGTTGCTCCAAAGAAGCGTGCATTTGTCGCGCCGCACCGATCGCCCGTCGTACCTGCTCGTTGGGTGTCAGTTCCTCTGGGGCACCAAACAGCGCTAAAATTGCGTCCCCCATAAACTTATCCACCGTGCCACCGTTATCAAACACGGCTTTGGTCATTGCTTCTAGATATTCATTAAGCAACTCAGCCACTCGTCGCGCTCGTAAGGTATTTGCCAAACTGGTAAAACCCACGATGTCGCTAAATAAAACCGTAACCAACCTAGGTTCCGGACTCAAATCCAGCATCAGTTCGCCTTTTGCCGCCTTTTGCACCATCGTTGGAGGTAAAAAGCGCTTCAACACCGACTCGGTTAGGTAAGAATTCAGCTCCACCACCCGGCGCTCATTTTCCTTTAGCGCTAGCAAATTGTGGACTAACGCTAACAATTCCCGGTCGTTAAATGGCTTAGCGAGATAAGCATCTGCTCCCCTCTCGGTGCCTTCAATGCGAGTATCTTCGTCTACTTTGGCGGTGAGCAAAATAATCGGCGTTCCCTTGAGTTCTGGGTTGTCCCGAAGCATCCGAATCATATCCAAACCAGACACCAAGGGCATCATCAAATCGGTGACGATTAGATCGGGACGCCTTTCCTTAGCAACGGCGAATCCTTCGCTGCCGTTTCGAGCCATGCAGACTTGATAGCCATCATTGAGCAAAATCCGAGATACATAAGCTCGTAAATCCGGATTGTCGTCCACCACTAAGACGGTGTGAATGACTGAGGAATTGACGCTGGAGGCGGATGCTGGTTGTGATTCTGTTGGCAATAAATTTAGAGAAGATTCTGCTTGTTCATCTTGCCTTAAACGTTCCCAGTCTTCAGTTTCTTGTTCTATCTCCAAATCTGCTAATTCCACAGCAGCGCGATTGGATTGGACTTCAGTTGGTACTTCCAACACCTGATCCAACGGTAGGTGTGCGGTTCCAGTTTGCAGCCAAACGGTAAAGGTGCTGCCTTCTCGGTAAACCGACTCGACAGAAATTTGACCGCCGTGGAGTTCCACCAATTCTTTCACCAGCGCTAAACCCAAGCCACTGCCTTCATAGGAGCGATTGACTGACCCTTCTGCTTGACGGAAGCGCTCAAACAGATGGGGGATTTGTTCCGGGCGAATGCCAATGCCAGTGTCTGAAACCTGGATTCGGACGTGATCTCCAGCGGGTTGCACCAGCACGGCTATCGTACCTCCCGCTTCGGTAAATTTCATAGCATTGGATAAAAGGTTGTAGAGTACCTTGTCAAATCTTTCTAAATCTAAATAAACCGGCTGACAGGGTTTTATTTCCAACGTCAGATGCAAGCCTTTTTTCTCGCAGTAGGGGCGAAAAGCTTCGACAATGGTTTCGATAAATTCTACTAAGTTACAAGGACGGAAACTGGCTTGCATTCGACCGGCGTCGAGTCGTTGGATATCCAGCAGTTGATTGACCAGTCGCAGTAAGCGGCGGGAGTTGCGTAGGGCGATCGCAGCTTGGTCGTAGGGCATATCCTGATGCTGATTGACCGCTGACTCTAGCGGCCCTAGCATCAGAGTCAGCGGCGTGCGAAATTCGTGAGAAACGTTCTGGAAAAACTCGGTTTTCTGCCGGTCTAATTCCAGTAACCGCTCCGCCTGCTGCCGAGTTTTTTGATACAGTCGGGACTGCGTGACTGCGATCGCTGCCTGTGCTGCCACCGCCTGCGCTAATTCAACCTCGGAAGCGTGCCAGCGGCGAGGTCGGTTCGTTTGGCGCAAGGTGATGCTACCAATAATCTGACCATCAGAGAGTAACGGTACCACCAACAGCGCCCGCGCCGGACTCCGCAGCGGGAGATCGAACCCGTTCATTTCGGGGTTCCGATCCAGATCGTGGACTGCCACGGGGTTTTGTGTATTTAGCAGCTGTTGCAACACCGGATTTCCGGCAATTGGGACAACCGAGTGGGGTAATTGAGGATTCTTCGCTTGCAGCGAAGTATGATTGCCGAGATGCGGAGCTAATTGCATTTTGGTGACAAATGCTTCGCTTGTACGGTCGAAAATCGGATCCTCGCTCACCGATGTATCCAGCACCAGGCTTTCTGCCCCGTCATACAAGCCCACGCACTGAACAAACTCATCCTCTCTCCGCCACAGAGACAGGGCACAGCCATCCACTTGCAAGGCTTGTCCCAACTGTTGCGTAATTGCTGCAAAGATGTCCTGCGGGTCAAGGCTAGAGCGGATTGCCGTTGTAATCGTATTGACAAGTGCCTCTCTTTGTGCTAGTCGAGAAACCTGTTCGTAAGCCCGCGCCTGGGAAAGAGCCAGAGCCGCTTGATCCGCCACCATCACCACCAACTGAATCTCATCATCCTGCCAGACGCGCGGCTGTCCGCACTGGTGCAGCGCCAGAACTGCCATCAATTCCAGTTGGCAATACAGCGGCACCACCAAGCTAGAGTGGATATCCGCCTGTCGCATTGCCTCTAGGCGTTGCCTAATTACAGGGGTATCGCCTGGAAGTCGCTCATCCGTTTCGACATCATTAATGACTTCTACATCGTGCGTTTCCCACACCAACTGGCTGAGAACTGAGGACTGAAGACTCAAGACTGAGTGGGGATCTTCATTGTGCTGCCCAGTCTCGCTCTCTCCCAAAGAAGACTCAGGGAGCAAAACTGAAGACGGAGCCGTATATTCTAGTGACTCCTGACTCCCGCCTTCTTCCTCCGTCCTCTGTCCTGCCGTTCTCTGTCCTGACGATGGACTCAGTTCGGAAATGATGAGTCCTGAGGATTGCCGCTTGCCTTTTGCCTCTTGTCGCTGATAAATGAATCCTTCATCTGCCATCCCATCCTCCTGGAAGGGACGCAAAATGCACACGCTGACCTCCAGCATATGACCCACGGTTTCCACAATCGTCTGGAGGACTTGCTGAAGGGGCGAACCGCCCCGCCGGTACTGGGCGTTGCGAATGGTATTCGTGACTGTATTGAGCAGCGATTCGCGGCGCAGCGTCCGGCACAGTTCCTCAGTCCGAACCTTCAAAACGTTGTGGGTATCCATTGCCTGCTGCACCAGCGCTTTTAGCTCAGCTGCATCCCAGGGTTTGGTGACGTACTTGAAGACCTTTCCGGCGTTGATAGCTTCCACCAAATCTTCCACATCGGTGTAACCCGTCAAAATTATCCGGATAATATCTGGGTACTGGGTGGCGGTGAGGCTGAGAAATTCTGTGCCGCTCATCAGGGGCATCCGCTGATCCGAGATGATCACGGCAACATCCCCCTCATGCGCCAGAATCTCCAGCGCCGCAGGGCCGTTATCTGCCCTGAGTACCTTATATTCTCGATGAAAAGTGCGATAGAGCAGGTCGAGGTTATCGGGTTCGTCATCGACGACCAGAATTTTGGGCTTTTTACTGGCTTGGGATTTCATGCCCCGCTCTCCTGCTGTAGTATGGTGCAGCTCATGCCTACGCCCATGCAAATGCAAAACAGTCTCCATTTCATGCACAGATTATTCCAGCGATTGAGATGGAAAAGCAGATGGGAGATAAAGATAGACGCTCCCTATCCAAGCTACTATCCGCATCCCACTGTTTCCGAATCCGGAAGCTGTGGAAATTGCCTGGTTGCACCCTAATTAATCTTAATTTTTCAGTTTCAGTACTGCTGTACCTTCTGGTGTCGATTTTCGAGAAACACCCCGGTTCTGGCTCATGCTCCCCGCTCCCCTTGCGGGGAAGCCTTGGTCCTACCCAACAGCGGTTCCTGAGAAATCGGGGTAGGGTGTAGGCAATGCTTATGGTCGTCAGACGACTGACAACGAACCTACCCAGTTCAATAACTTTTTGGGGAGAAAATGCACTTGTCACTTACTTTTTATTTAAAATACCCGCTCTTCATTTCTGACTTTAACGTTTGGGCGTGGATCTCAGTTATAACTACTGCGATCGCGCTTCCATATCCCCTGCTCCGAAATTGATCGATAACAGGCTGTTAGAGAAATACCTGGACGAGCGCTGCTGCTCCGGACAGGATAGCGATGCTGGCTCTACCGTCCGATGCCAATTTTCCCTAGGCCGATGCACTCCTTGTACAATAGTATCCTTGCTGGAACAAAAGAAGCTTTGCCTAAGGTAGGCATTCTTCCCGGCTAGGGCAACCTAGAAACTCTCCAGCCTAGCAACTTATCAATCTTCCCAGTTAATTCATTTTGCTCCAGTACCCCGATCTTAAACCTGCAAAAATCACTGCAAAATGATCTAGGATGAAACCTGCTAGATATCCAATTTACGCTCGGCTGTGAATCCCTGCTTTCCACTCTTGCACCGCCAACCTGAAAGAGCTGCACAACCGAATGGTGCCTCTCACTTTATCATCCGGGCAGCCCACCAAAATGATGTGACCAGCCTCACCGAGATCCTGGCAGATAGCTTTCACCCTCGGTCAGGAATTTGGGCTTTGGCCTATCCGTTATTTCGACTGGGAATTTACGAAGATTTACGCAATCGACTGCGCTTGATTCCTCCGAATTACATCTGTTTAGCCGCTGTCGCTTCGGGTAGTACCAATCAGGGGAGAGGAGAGGATTCATCCCCGTCCCCAAAAGCACAAGAACGCCAAGGAACAAATGCTGATTCCGTGGTGGGGACGGTTGAAATGGGGCTTCGTCCCTGTTCCTGGCAACCGTGGAGTTCTCAATATCCTTACATCTCGAATTTGGCTGTCCACCGCTCGTGTCGGCGACGGGGAGTCGCGCAGCAGTTACTGCTGCGCTGCGAACGAACCGCATTGGAATGGGGATTCTGCGACCTCTACCTGCACGTGTTAGAAAACAATCATCAAGCACGGCAGCTTTATCTGAAGGCGGGATATCACCTACACCATAGCGATCCCAGATGGAGTGACTGGCTGCTGGGGCGTCCTCGACGGCTGTTCTTGCACAAACACTTGCCTTGTGGAAGCTAAAATAACCCTCCCCTCGCCTCCCTGAGATTCTCTAGATTTGAGGATGATTGGGTCGAAAATTGCTAGCTAGAAAAGACGTTTAATCAATTCAATCAGTCTTTAAATCAGTCAGTGACTCTTGCTTGTCGCAACTTCACATTAACTTTAAACAATTGTCACTTTTGGGGGTAGATTATTGAAGAATACCCAACATAGTAAGGTTGTGGGCGACTACTGGCTGGTATATTTCCTGCGCTCGGACAAGATGCCATAAAATAAAATTAAGAATTACCGCTTGGTGACTTATACTAATGTCAAATGTTTTGATAATGTAATTATTGTTTACATACATAATAGATGGCAAACTGAATCTCAAGCTTGCAATCCATCCAGAACTAACAGACTTGGGTTTGCCTCTGTACTTCCGGTTCGGGTGCATGCCCAAAGAAAAAATATAGCAGTAAGAGTTGACATGGATAGCGACAACCAACAGCGCTACCAGACTGTCCTATACAAAGCGGATGCCAATCAAAGCCCTACCTGTGTCGCCCGCTCTCAAGGCTCTAATGGCATGAATAATGAAAGCCCGAACCCTGACGAGGAATCGTCTGATATCCTTAATCAGCTGCATGATAAACATCTGTTAATCGTGAATAGTCGCCGTCGGAATGGCTTGATCCTCTACAAACACTACCATGCAGAGTTTGCTGGGCCAGGAGCGGCTGTGGGCGGATTGTTTGATGTGGATGCGAAATGGGTGTTGCCAGTGGGCAATTTGTCATTGGTAACTCCTGAATCCGCTCAGGAGCGGCAGAATGCTTATTTGATTCGGAGACAGTGGATTAGACTCACGAAACAAATTACGGATAACCCCGTGCCGCTGCAACGAGCACAGAAGATCCTCGAACAGTTTAAGCAGTTCTTTGGCACGGAGACGCTGACGCAAGTACCTGACGATGCCTTTGCGCTGTTGGTGGGGGTGTTGCCAGATACTATCCGCAGGGCACGGGATTTGGAGGATTAATTAAAAATTAAAAACTTCCTAGTTTTTAATTTTTAATTAATCCTGCTTAGTTGATTGCTTTTAAGGCTGCCAGGAGATGCTGGCGCGATCGCTCATTTTCTTCTTCACTGCCTACCGTCAGACGAATGCCGCCGCCGGTGTGACGAACTAAGGTTCCTAACTCTTTGAGTTGCTGCGCCAATCGAGTCAGGGCTTCCTCTGTCGGGAGACGCAGGTAGATGAAGTTTGAGGCACTGGGCCAAACTTGTAAATCCTGTTGCTCTTTGAGAAAATCGAGTAACTTTTCTCGTTCGGTAAGAATTTGGGGAATGCAGCTAAGTAGCAGTTGCCGCTGGGAAAGGGCAAGTAAAGCGGCAGTTTGGGTGAAGCTGGGGAGATTGTAGGGGAGACGGACTTTTTCGAGGGCGACGATGAGTTCTGGGTGAGCGATCGCATATCCTAGTCGCAGTGCTGCCAGCCGAAACGCCTTGGAAAATGTTCTGAGTACCACCCAGTTTGGATGCTGCGACAATTCACCCACCACGGTTGTCTGGCTAAATTCAAAATACGCTTCGTCAATGACCACCAAAATATGATCTGGCAAACTCCGCAGCCATTCCAACTCGGCGGTAGTTAAGGCGTTAGCGGTGGGGGAGTTGGGATGAACTACAAATACCACCCGGATTGGCGGATTCTGGGTTTCCTCAATCGCGGTTTGGGCAGCGGCAAGATCCATTTCAAAACTTGCTTCCTTGCGCCCGACACTCACCACAGGAATGCCCAGCGTCTTCGCCAGAATCGCGTACATGGAGAAGGTGGGATCGGCGACCAAAATCGAGCCTTCGTTGCCGAGACAGGTGGCAATCAGGAGGGAACGAATTAGTTCATCCGAACCGTTACCTACAGAGATGTTGGCTGGGGTAATGGGGGCGTCTAAGGATTCGTTCGTGTATTGGGCGATCGCTTCTTTGAGTTGGGCATGACTGCCATCAGGATAGCGATTCGTCTCAATTAGCTGCTGATAAGTCCATGCCAATTTTTCTTTTAATTCTTTTGGTAAATCAAAAGGGCATTCATTGGTATCCAGCCGATCGATTGAAATTGAACCCGTGACTGGACTTCCTGATGCGCCGCCTGGGTGGGGCATATAGGCGCGTAACTGAGATAAATCTGACCGGATGAACGAGAACATAAATTCTTGATCTAACAACTAAAAACTATTTTTGATCCACCAGCGCGATCGCCGTGACTTCTGGCGGACAAAATAGGCGTCCGGGCCAATAGGTTCCCAGCCCTCGATTCACATATAGCTGATTTTTTCCCACCTGATGCCACCCCTGCGCCCATTCCCAACGCTCTACCACTGTATTGCATTCCTTCATAAAAGGCACCCAACGCTGCATCGGTTTGGGAATTAGGTGACGGAAGTTTTGCAGCAGTTGCGGCGCTGGACCATACCCAGGAATTACTACTTGACCGCCGTGAGTATGACCCGACAGTTGCAAATCCACTCGCCATTCTTGCAAAATCTCGGCGGTATCTGGGTTGTGAGATAAGACGATTCGGGGTGTATCCCGATCGAGTTGATTCATCACTGGCGCTGGATTAAAGTCCCGCGACCAAAAATCAGCAAGTCCGACGAAGGGCAATTCTTTTCCCAATGGATAAGCAATTTCATTGCAGAGTACATGAATCCCAATGCTAGTCAGGGCGTCTTGCACCACTTGTTTTGAATGACGATAATAATTATCGTGGTTGCCCAGTACGGCATAGACACCAGCGCGACCTTGCAAGTGTTTTAGCCGTTGCACTAGGGCGTGAATGGGAGATGGGTCATCAGTCACGAAGTCGCCAGTCAACAAAACCAGGTCGGGTTCGAGTTGATTGCTGACTTCAATTGCCTCTGCGAGTAGTGTTTCGGATAATCGCTTGCCATCGTAGTGCAAATCAGACAGTTGCACTAGCTTTGTGCCTTGCAAAGATGCCGGTAAACCCGCGATCGCTACTGTTAAATTTTCTACGCTTAAAGATTCGGTTAATATCCAGTGCATTTTGTCAACTTTTGCTATCTGGCGATTCCAGGATAGCTCAGAGATGCTATTTGTTGCCTTGCCACCTGATTAAGGAGCGAAAGCAAAAGAATGGATTAAATCTTTTCAAGATTGCTTGACTAGGCTGGGTTATGGGCTTCTCGATTCGCTAGCGTCCTTGCAATAAATACAAAAGCGATCGCTAAATGGTTCTTTTTACAATAGTTCAGAACAAGGTCAGAACATTTATCTGTGAATTTACTGACTTTTTCGTAAAAAACGGCCAAATAGTCAATGTAAATACGGTTTTATAATTAGTAAATTTATCCTATGTTTATTAGGAATAAATTTAAGTTTAGCCTATATTTAGGCACAAACAATAAATTGTATTATTTTGGTAATTTGTATAAATTTATCTAGCAAATCTCAAAATATTTCCTCTATTAAAAGTTAATAATTGGTCAGCTATTGATATTTGGAAGAGTCCGATTTTTATGATTAAAAAGACGGAGTTTATCGAATTTCCACAATCCTACTCCAGAAAATCCGGTATTATTGTCACCCTAATTGGATGTGTTGTTTTACTGGGCTGGATATTAGATATTACAGCCCTTAAAAGCATTTTACCAGGGCTGGTAAGCATGAAAGCCAACACAAGCATAGCCTTTATTCTGAGTGGATTGTCTTTGTGTTTGTGGCACGACGCGGAACACAGAAGACAAAGGGCAAAAGATAACCGGAGAAAGTCTTCGTTTGACCTTTCTCAAGTGTTGGCGATCATCGTCATTTTAATCGGTTTATTGACACTAATTGAGTATGGGTTTGGATGGAATCTAGGAATTGACGAACTGCTGTTTAAAGACCCAGCAGGCGCTGTTGGCACCTCTGCACCAGGGCGAATGTCTCCCAATAGTGCCCTGAGCTTTTTCATGCTTGGCTCTGCCCTTCTGCTGTTATCTAAAAGAGCGTACCGTCCGGCTCAATGCTTTAGCTTAGGCGGGTTTTTGATTGGTTTTCTGGGTCTTTTGGGCTATATCTACGGCATCACCTCGTTGTACGGCAAGAGTTACAACACAGGTGTGGCGTTGCACACAGCGATCGCATTCATCCTGCTTTCCACCGGAGTCCTGTTTGCTTGTCCAGATCGAGGACTAATGACAGTTGTTACAAGCGACAAAGCAGGCGGATTGATGGTGCGGCGGATGTCGCCAGCCGCGATTGGCATTCCCTCAGTGCTGGGCTGGTTCATATTATGCGGCTACCAATCTCAGATTTATGACAGCGAACTTGGGCTGGCTCTTTTTGGCGTTTTCAACGTAGTTATTTTTGCCTTTCTAATTTGGTGGAATGCCAGATTCCTGAATGCGGTTGACAGCCAGCGCCACCGAGCAGAAGCAGCACTGAAACAGGTGAATCAAGAGCTAGAAGATAGAGTTGAGGAGCGCACGATCGAGCTGAGTCAACTGAACGAGCAATTACACCAGCGAATTGCCGAACACCAGGAGACAGAGGAGGCGCTCCAAGTAAGCTATAACCTCTTGAATGCAGTCATTGAAGGAACAACTGATATCATTTTTATCAAGGATCTTCAGGGTCGCTACTTAATGATCAACTCCACTGGTGCCAACCTACTTGGCAAGTCTGTAGAGGAGATGATTGGAAAGGATGACTCCGAGGTATTTCCACCTGAGGTCGCCCCTCAACTTATGGAGACTGACCGCAGAATTATGGCTTCTGGGACAACTCAGACGTTGGAGGAAATTGTCTATATCAATAACATCGCGGTGACGTATCTCTCAACAAAAAATATCTACCGCGATCCCCAAGGAAACGTTATCGGTTTGATTGGGATGTCGCGAGACATTAGCGATCGCAAGGCGTTGGAAAAAGAATTAGCGCGGCGCGAGCAGCTTTTGAACTCATTTATTAGCGTTGCGCCGGTCGGACTCTGTATTCTTGACGACCAGATGCGATATCTGCAAATCAACGAAGCGCTAGCACACTTCAATGGCTTGTCTGTAGAAGAACATTTAGGAAGATCCCTGGCTGAAGTCTTGCCCGACGCTGCACAAGCGATCGAATCGACATTACGCAAAGTACTGACGACAGGCGAAGCGATTCTCAACATGGAGACGTGCGGTGAATTACCTAGCAATCCAGGCGTCCTGATGCACTGGTTGACTTCTCAATTTCCCATACCTGGAGAAGATGGCAAGCCGATGGCTCTTGGTGCCACCGTGATGGATATTACTGCTCGCAAACAAGCTGAGGAAGCCCGTCAGGAGAAAGAAGTTCAGTTAAAAGAAAAAAATCAGCAGCTAGAACATACTCTCCAAGAACTCCAACGTACTCAAGGTCAATTAATTCAAAGCGAAAAAATGTCCAGTTTAGGACAATTGGTTGCAGGGATTGCTCACGAAATTAATAACCCAGTTAACTTTATCTTTGGGAATCTCACCCATGTCAGAGAATACACCCAAGACTTATTAAATCTATTGCGACTCTATCATCAGCAGTATCCTAATTCAACGCCAGAAATTCAGGAGGAGATAGAAGCGATTGACCTAGATTTTATGATGGAAGATTTTCCTAACCTGTTGTCATCAATGAAGGTGGGGGCAGATCGCATCCGGGAAATTGTTCTTAGCTTGCGGAATTTTTCGCGAATTGACGAAGCTGAAATGAAAGCGGTTGATATTCACGAAGGAATTGATAGTACCCTGATGATTCTGCATAACCGCCTGAAAGCAAAACCGGATCATCCCAACATTCAGATAATTAAGGAGTACGGGCACTTACCTAAAGTCGAGTGCTACGCAGGACAGCTCAATCAAGTGTTTATGAATCTGATCGCGAATGCCATTGATGCGTTGGATGAGTATAACAAACAGCGATCGCTTTCCGAAATCAAGGCAAATCCCAGTTGGATCAAAATTCGCACTGAGGTACTAGACTGCGATCGCGTCGTTATCAAAATTGCGGATAATGGCTCTGGAATGACAGAGGCGGTGAGACAACAGCTATTTAATCCCTTTTTTACTACCAAAGCCATTGGCAAAGGCACTGGACTGGGTTTGGCAATTAGCTACCAGATTGTTGTAGAAAAGCACAACGGTCAATTGCAATGTCTCTCAGCACCAGGTAGGGGAGCGGAGTTTATTATTGAGATTCCACTTCGCCAGATAGTTTAGGCAATCTATGCTTTAAATCTATCCTTTATGCGATCGCTACACTATCGCAACCAGTTGTTGAATCATCACCGCCAGCGCCGCCAAACCTAAGAGCGTCATTAATCCCGCAGGCATAAATTTGCGAGTTTTAAACAACCGGATGGCAAAGACAATGATGAGAACAGCGGTGACAACAGTTGCTAAAATCAGCCCCCACGCTTGTCCCTGCAATAGCATCACGCCGCCGAGAATGAGTAATAAGCCGCTGATACTGCCAGAAATCAGCGACGCTTTGCTTTGAGCTTGAGAGTAGCCCATGATGCCGCCGACAATGGCTAAAATTCCGTAAGCGATCGCGGCGATAGTACCCAGATTCATCTCGTTAAAACCTCATTGCTTGAGTAGAACTTATTTCTAGCGTCGGGAGACAATTTACCATAGCTGAGATACACCACTCAGTTGATTAATGGATACTCAAGCGATCGCTTCAATCGAATTTCTGCAACGTCAAGCTGCTTCTCTGTTACTTTATCAATCCGTCCTCCGTGGGGAAGTCGGCACGGCTTTCCTGAATCTGCTACAAGCCTTAAGCAGCAGCAACACCAATGGACTGGCTTGCCTGCAAGCTTACGGCACTTGGTTTCAAGCTTTAGCCGCCAGAAATCAAGGTTGGCAAGACTACCTAATTACCCAAATTCTCAGAACTGACAATCCTTTTAGCAAGCAAGTCCAGCAATCGTCTTTACTGCCTCCGGCGCTGGTAGCTGCTGCCCAGCACGATTTACAAGCCTTGCAGAGCCTCTACAATTGCAGTAGCGACCAGTTGAGCCGGTGGGTGCAAGCCACAGCCAAGTTACTCGCGGCACCAGTCGCCTGGAACCAGCAGCAGGATAGGGTAGGTGCAATTCACGAATTGCCCATTTGGGAGAAATTCCAAATGTCAGAAAATTGGGTAGATGTGCTGGAATCTTTAGCCGCTCATTATCAGCGATACGGAACGGGGCTGTTTGCTTCTTATCGGGCGTTACGCTGGCAATCTGGGCAGTTGGTAGGCATTTCATATGCCGATCCCGTGCAGCTTCCAGAATTAGTCGGCTACGAGTCTCAGAAAGACTCTTTGCTGAAGAATACAAAATTTTTACTCGCCGGTCATCCAGCTTTACACGTTTTGCTCTACGGCAGTCGTGGTAGCGGCAAATCTTCTTTGGTGAAGGGGTTGTTAAATGAGCCTGATACGGGAAACCTCCGCCTCGTCGAAGTTGCCAAATCTGAACTGAAAGATTTACCAACCATTATCGAGCAGTTGCGGGGTGTGCCTCAGAAGTTCATCATCTTTGTTGACGATCTCTCCTTTGAGGAGGATGACGACGCTTTCAAAGCTCTTAAAGTAGTGCTGGAGGGCAATTTAACCGCACGTCCTCAAAATGTGGTGGTTTATGCGACTTCCAATCGGCGGCATCTGATTCGAGAATTTTTTAGCGATCGCCCTCGTCCCAAGGACAATGAAGAAATTCACGCCTGGGATACGGTTCAGGAAAAGCTGTCGTTTAGCGATCGCTTTGGTCTGACTTTAACCTTTGAACCCGCCGAGCAGAACACCTACCTAAGCATTGTTCGCCATCTCGCAACCCAAGCCGACATTTCCCTCACTCAGGAAGATTTAGAGTATCGTGCCTTACAGTGGGCAACTCGCCACAACGGGCGTTCTGGACGTACAGCACGGCAATTCATTGACTTTCTCAGGGCAGATTTAGCCGTTACTGGTTCAGAATCTCGTAGATTAAACACATAATTAGAATTCTGTTCGTATGAATTAGAACTTGGGAAATGCTGACTTTATCTCACAAAAAATGATATGCGATCGGTTAAGGTAAGCAATCGGATTTTACTGGGTTTAATTGCCTTCGGTGTGAGCTTTTTCCTGAGCCTTATTGCCAACCGAGATTTCCCGAAAGCCTTGGTTACAGGTTTAATTACTCTACCTGCTACTTATGCAGGAGCCATAGTTGTACAAATTAAACAAAGAAAGCAGAAGTTCTTCCTACAAAATGAAATTCAAGCGATTTCTGACGAAAGACAAAACTTAGAAGACGATCTCTATTATTTGGAGTCAAGCCTAAACCAATTACACGGACAAATCGCAGAAAGCTATAACCGAAGAGAGGTCATTAATCGGGAAGTGTCCACTTTAGGAGCTTATAGATACCAACTAGAAGAACAAGGGTTTATTCTCCAAACTCAACTTGAGGTTCTGGAAAGGCAAAAAGCAGAACTCAATGAATCCTTGTTGGCTGCAACATCGGAAAAGCAGAAGACAGAAACTAGCTTAAATTCCCTGAGAACGGAATTCAAGAAACTGCAAGATCAAGTGACAGATCATCAAAACCAGAAAACAATCCTTGAGCAGGAAATCACTAATCTTAAAAAACAAAAACGCCCTTTACAATCAGAAGTAGATAATCTGCAAGCTCAGCTTCAGACGCTGGAAACACAGAGAGGGGTGCTGAATCAATCTCTGGCGTCTTTGAAAGTAGAATTAGGTCAGTTGCAAGGGCAAGTATCCTCTTTAAAGTTGGAATACGAGCAGTTAAAGAGTGGGAACTTAAACTTCCAAAAACCTCAAAAAGGACAATCCCAAACAATCCCTTTTTGGGAAATACAAAGAAAACAATCAGTAGAAAATTTATCAGCGGAATGGACTGATCTAAAAACAAAACTTACGAATGATGATATTCAGATAATCAAAGCCATAGTAGAGCAAAACAATCCAGGTGCAACTCTCAAGAAAATCGCTGAGACAAATATAACTATGCCTCAACTATTGATAGATGCAATAAACGAACGTGCTATAGATACCATTGGCGATTTTATCATTGAACCAGGTTCGGCATCGATTCCGCCTGCGATCGCAGAAGAACACTTGACAAAAGTGAAGAAGATGCTCGAAACTTAGTTTTATAAAAATAACAATTTATCAAAATTTATTATAAAACCTAAGTAAACCGAATCAAAAACCTCACCTCATTCCTCGTAGGTGAGACAGAATGAGAAACGTCAAAGCTTTGTCCGCCTATATAGCAACAAATAAATTATTTTAAATCATGACGAAGATCAAAATTACCAAAAGAATATCGAATGCTTTAATCAGTTCTCTTGGTGCAGGTGTTGTTCCTAGAATCGGTCTGGAACATATTGCTGTCGGACGCGAAAAAGAAGTCAAAGCTATTTTACAGGATTTCGATAATATTGGCGAAGGCGGTGCCGGGTTTCGCTTCGTTGTAGGACGCTATGGTTCCGGTAAAAGCTTTATGCTACAACTGATTCGCAACCACGCGATGGAAAGAGGTTTCGTAGTAGCTGATGCTGATTTATCTCCCGAACGGCGACTCGCAGGAACTGACGGAAAAGGGGTTGCAACTTATCGGGAATTAATGCAGAATCTTTCCACCAAAATTCGCCCAGAAGGTGGCGCTTTCACACCCATTTTGGAAGGATGGATTAATAATATTCAAAACCAAGTTGCACAAGAAAGCGGGATGCGACCCAACGACACTGGGTTTGACGATAAAGTAGAAGAGAAAATTCGGGAAGTCGTTAAGGATATAGAAGGCTTAGTTCACGGGTTTGACTTTGCGAATGTCATCATCGCCTATTGGCGCGGCTATCGTTCTGATGATGATGATAAAAAGGAAGCGGCGCTACGTTGGCTTCGAGGAGAATTTGGAACTAAAACTGAGGCAAAAACTGGGCTAGGAGTGCGTGTCATCATTGATGATGAAACTTGGTATGACTACATCAAGCTAGTTGCAAAGTTTGTTTCAGATATTGGCTACAAAGGGCTTTTAATTTTGGTGGATGAAGCCGTTCATTTGTACAAAATTACTCATACCGCTTCTCGTCAAAAAAACTACGATAAGCTATTGGCAATGTTCAACGATACGATGCAGGGAAGAGCAGAAAATCTTGGCATTTTTATCGGAGGAACGCCCGAATTTGTGGAGGACAAACGCCGGGGGTTGTACAGTGATGAAGCATTGCGATCGCGCTTAAGCAGCCGTGTCAAAGGAGGTCATCAGGATACCTCAGCACCCGTCATCCAGCTAGAAATATTAACCAAGCAAAATATATCCGAGCTTTTGCACCGATTGGTGGATATTCATGCTACCCATTACAACTATAATAAAACTCTGAAACCGAGTGACTTGCAAGAGTTTATGCAAGAAGTTGTCAATCGCTTAGGTGCAGACAAATTCTTGACACCCCGTGAAGTTGTCCGCGATTTTATCAGTATTTTGAATATCCTTCAACAAAACCCCAACATCTCTTTCAGAGAACTCATTCATGGTTCCAATTTTAAACCGACTTCTCCTAGCAAGAACCCAGAGGTAGATGGGAATACTGAATTTGCAGAATTTACCCTATGAGCGAACAGGCTTTTGCTAAATTAGCGCCTTTTATTCAAGAATACATTTACACCCAAGATTGGACTGAATTAAGAGACGTTCAAGTTGAAGCCTGTAAGGTTATTTTTGAAACAGATGCTCACTTGTTAATCGCCGCCGGAACTGCATCGGGGAAAACAGAAGCAGCTTTTCTTCCAGTTCTTACTTTATTACATCAAAAACCATCTACAACGATTGGGGCACTTTATATTAGCCCCATAAAAGCATTAATTAACGACCAATTTGAGCGTCTAAATGACCTTTTAAAGGAAGCAGATATTCCAGTCTGGCACTGGCACGGCGATGTTTCCCAGGCTCGTAAGAAACAACTCCTAAAAGACCCAAAAGGGATTCTGCAAATAACGCCAGAATCTTTAGAGAGTCTCTTAATTAATAAAAATACTCAACTGTTTCGCTTGTTCGGAGATTTACGTTTTGTCATTATTGATGAAATCCATGCTTTCATGGGTTCCGAACGGGGTTGCCAAATTCTCTGCCAGTTGGCACGCCTTTCAAAATTTGTAAAAAATCCCACCCGTCGGATTGGTTTATCGGCTACCCTTGGCGATTACTCACTCGCTGAAGACTGGCTGCGACTGGGAACCAAAACGCCAGTCATTACTCCGGATATCGAGGGAGGAAAACGAAAGATCAATCTGGCTTTAGAGCATTTTTTTGTTTCTCCCGTTGAAACAGATGAGACTGATAATTTAGTTGTTACTCCTTACTACAGGCATATCTTTGATATCACTAAATCTCGAAAAAGCCTGATCTTTGCTAACAATCGCTCAGATACAGAATCAGTGATTGCCAGCCTGCGTGAAATAGCCGAAGCTGAAGGATTACCAGATATTTATCACGTCCATCATGGCAGTATTTCTACCTCCTTAAGGGAAGCGGCTGAGGATGCCATGCGCGATACCAAAGTTCCATCTGTTACTGCTGCAACTATCACGCTTGAATTAGGAATCGATCTCGGTCAATTAGAGCGAGTCATTCAATTAAACGCGCCTTTATCTGTATCCAGTTTCTTGCAGAGATTGGGACGTTCGGGAAGGCGAGGAAGTGTGGCAGATATGCGGTTTGTTTGCGCGGAGGAAGAACTATCAACAGAGGAATCGCTTCCTAATCAAATTCCTTGGCAACTGTTGCAAGCTATCGCGATTATCCAACTTTACTTAGAAGAACGCTGGATTGAGCCAATCAAGCCGGTTAAATATCCTTTTAGCCTTTTATATCACCAAACAATGAGTATTTTAGCAGCGCTGGAGGAACTCTCTCCCGCAGCTTTAGCTCAGCAAGTTTTAGCCTTACCACCCTTTGCAGCTATATCTAAAGATGATTTTAGGCAATTGCTCCGAAACTTGATAGGAATTGACCACATTCAGCAGACTGAGGGAGACAAATTAATTATCGGATTAGCTGGGGAGAAAATTGTAAAAAATTTTCATTTTTACGCCGTTTTTTCCGACACGGTTGAGTATGCTGTTAGGGATGGATCGATGGAAATTGGCAGTATCCTGATGCCTCCACCTGTTGGCAATTGCTTTGCCTTGGCAGGGAGAACGTGGGAAGTTTTGGATAGCGATGTTAAAACAAAAACGGTTTTTGTCAAACAAGCACAAGGTCAAGCTAAAATTTCTTGGCATGGTGGCAGTAGCAATATTCATACAAAAGTTCTTGAACGGATGCGAAGAGTTTTGCTTGAAGAGTCTCAGTATAGCTACTTACAAAGTAATGCTAAAAAACGTCTGAATGAAGCTCGTCAATTAGCTCGCTTTTGGGAATTTGAAAGAAATAACATTGTTTCATTAGGAAGCAAAACTTGCTGCATTTTTCCTTGGATGGGTACTGTCGCTTACCGCACCTTAGAGAGGTTTCTAAATTTCTTTGGTAGAGAGTCTCTGGATATCAAGAAAATTGGGGGTCAAGCACCATACTTTATGACGGTTAAACTTGGAAAAGATGGGGTTGAAGAGCTTGGCTCGGAAATCCTGGCGTTTGGCAATAAAAGGATTACGGCGTTAGATTTAGTTGCTGTTGAAGAACCTTTAAAAATGCAAAAGTATGATGAGTTTATTCCTAGCAAGCTGCTTCGTAAAGCTTTTGCTTTCGATTGTCTAGATGTTGGAGAGCTGAAGAAAATTATTAGTGGTTGGTAGATGAGAGAATAGAAAGGCTATAGGAAGCGTAAAACAAAGTTTAAGGCGAAGCGATCGCATCTATCTATAAATGTCATTTACTTATACCCGAACGATTCGTTTTCAGGATACCGACGCCGCCGGTGTTGTCTACTTTGCTAATGTCTTGGCAATGTGTCACGAAGCTTATGAAGAATCCCTAGCGGCTTTGGATATCAATCTCAAGTTGTTTTTCAGCAACCCGAATGTTGCGATTCCTATTGTTCATGCCAACGTTGATTTTTTCAGTCCGATGTATTGTGGTGACAAAGTAGTTATTCAGTTAATTCCTCAACATCTTTCATCTGAAAAATTTGAAGTTAATTACCAATTTATTGCAGAGAATCGGGTAGTCGCACAAGCAATTACTCGGCACGTTTGCATCGATGCAGCTACTAGAAGTAGAAAAGAAATTCCAGTGGAGATGATTCCATGGCTTCAGCAATTGAAGGAAGAAGAGGAATAAACCGCATTAGCGTTCGCGTAGCGGCGCGGATGCGCGAGAGGGATGCGCGAGTAGACGCAAAGGATGCGAAGAGAGAGTTTATAGAGTGCGTTAGACTTCGTTATGCTGTCACTAAAATACCCTACTATAAGCAATTTTTTGTAGCTGTTCGCGGTTCACTTTTCCCTGAGCGTTTCTTGGTAATGTTTCTACTCGCACCCAGTATTTAGGGCGTTTAAATTTGCTCAATTTATCTTCAATTTCTATTTGTAGAGTATAAGTAGAAATGTCTGATTTACTGGGAACATAAACGGCTGTTACAATTTGTCCCCAGTGAGAGTCGGGTAAACCAATTACACAGACATCAGCAACTAAACCTGTAGCTTGAATTGCAGCTTCTACTTCAGAGGGGAAGACGTTTTCGCCACCTGTGATAATTTTGTTACTGCTACGACCGATAATATTTAAATTACTCTGTTCGTCAATAAAGCCTAAATCATCTACTTGGAAATGTTGTTGATTAGGAAATTTTTCAGGATAGTAACCAAGTGCCAAAGAATCAGATTTAACGGTAACAGTTCCTACTTGGTTGATTTCTAATATCTCGCTGCTAGAACTACAAATTGTCACTTTGGCATGGGGGAGAATCTGACCGCAATTGTTAGTACCGTTGAGAAAATATTCTGGTTTGAGGGTGGCAATTTGCGAGGCGGTTTCTGTCATGCCATAAGTGGGTGCTAAGCGGATGCTGTGGCGTCTCGCCTCTTCCAGAAGTTCTATCCACGCAGGGGCACCTCCCAAAAGCACTGTCTGAAAGCTGGATAACCAGGCGGTTAACTCTGGACTTTGTAGGAGACGTTGCAGTTGAGTGGGTACTAAGGATAGAAAAAATTCAGATGGATCGATATCGCACTTTTCACTAGATTCTAATTCTTTAAATGGCATAATTGCTAATCTTCCCCCAGAGGTGAAGGAACGCATAAATTGCATCAAACCACTGACATGATACAGAGGCAATACACAAAAAGAATTTACTTGATTTATTTGAAAATACTGTCTAAAACCTTGTACGGATTCCATTAAGGTTTTCCAGGTGTGGATGGCAAATCGAGTCTGCCCTGATGAACCTCCGGTGGGAATCATAATCCAGTTGTTGATAGTTGTAGAGACGCGATTTTTGTCTCTACAAGATGGGGAGGTGAAAGGATAAGGGCAATCTCCCCAGATGATGTCTGGTTGGACTAAATCAAAAACTTGTTGCCATTCGTGTTTAACCCAGTTGGGATTACAAAGGAAAACTGGACAACCGGCGGCACTGGCAGCAATGAAGCTGGCAAGAAATTGTATTGGTTCTCGCTCTGCTAGTAATATTTTTGGTTTATTTTCAGAGTTTGCAAGCAGGGTTAATTGATTAAATACTTGCTCGGCAATATTAATAAATTTGCGGCTGTCGTAACCAATCAGCCAGTCATCATTAGCACGTTCTTTAAGATAGTCTAGTGGCGATTCCATCAATTCTTAAATCTGATTTCTTCATCTTCGTCAAACCAGTGGTTGATGCCAAAACCGACTGCTCGATTGTGACGGGATAATTCTGCTGCTAGCTTTAATGCTGCCTGCCTACCAATAGCGGTTTCAAAGACGGAGGAGAAGACGGCATCAATTTCATGTTGTTGGCAAAATTGGCGCAAACGGGATGGAGAACCGGCGATGCAGGGCTTAATGACAAAAATCCCCCGCCAACCTTCACGGGACGCAGCTGCCATCTGGTCAATTGTAGCCACGGATTCATCTAAGGCGATCGCAGTGGCGTAGCACATACTTAATTCCGCCATCCCCTGAAATTGAGCCACAGACAGCGGTTGTTCGAGAAATTCAATTTCTACAGGTAATTCCTCCGCCTTAACATTGTCGCAAGTCCACAGCCACAGGTTGGCTTCCTCGTAACTGAGTCCGCCATTGGCATCCAGGCGCAGTTTTACCCCTTCTGGCAGTGTTTGGGTAAGTCGTTGGAAAATTTTTAGTTCATCTGCAATTGGGTAAACGCCGATTTTCCATTTGAAGGTGCGATATTCCTGGTTCCACAGCGTCTGCCATTGATTTAAAGCGGCCTCGCCAGCGGGGAGTAAGCCGCTGTACGCATATTCTCTTGTGAGGCTTTCGCTGAACCTCTCCCCCAACCCCTCTCGATCCCCCCTTTCCCCCCTTAAAAAGGGGGGTTGGAGAGAGGCTTTCAATTCCCCCCCGTCCCCAGCAGGGAAGGGGGGCTGGGGGGTTAGGTTTGCCTTATCCTGAAAATGAGAGATATCTTCCCAAGCGGACTCCAAGCCAAATTGACAGGCGGGAAGGGCAGATGGGATGGAGTAAATCATCTCATCGGTAATTTCCTCCGGCAGCTGGCGACAAAATGACAGCGCTTGCTCTAAGGTTTCGGAACCAAACCAGCTCAGGGGGGCGATTTCGCCCCAGCCGACTTGCCCGTTCTCATCAGTGAGGCGGAGGATGATGCCCTCTCGAATGTCCCAGATGCCGTGACTGGTTTGCAAGGGACGCACAAATCTCCGCCGGTAAGGACGAAATTCAAACTGATATTGCATCAGCTATAAGGGCAGTACAAACCCCAATCCCAACAGCAGCCCACTCCAAAAGTGTAGAGATACTGCGATGAATTTGCTGTTACTGACTTTCTCAGGTTGAGCGTGATACTGGTGGACGTGGCGGCATAATTTGATGGCGAAGGGCAAACTTGCAAAGGTTAGCAACGTCCAAACGGGGAAAATTTGCAAAACGACAAACAACCCAGTCAGCGCATAAATACTGCCGCTAAACCAAGACAATAATTGCGATCCTCTCTGAGTGCCTAGGCGGACGATGGGCGATCGCTTCCCTGCTGCCAAATCGTCCGCAACCTGGTGAAAATGGGAGCAAAACAAAATTAAACTCGTGGCAATCCCTACAACAATCGACACTGCAAGGCTGGTCATCGACCATGTGCCGGTTTGACTATAATAAGCCGCCGCCACTGCTAGGGGACCAAAGCAAATAAAGCAGATAATTTCGCCCAAACCCTGGTAGCCTAAGCGAAAGGGAGGTCCCTGATAGCTGTAGCCCAACGCACAGCTCAGGAGTACCAATCCGATGACTGTGAGGTCTTGTTGCCACCATGCGATCGCTAAGATTCCCAGTACACCAACCCCTAAAAATAGATTTGCCAGCCAAAAAATTAAAGATTTGTTACCTGTTAAGTTAACTAGAGAGTGGGCTTTGTTCTTATCAATACCCGTCTCCGAATCGAACACATCATTGCTGAGATTCAGCCATGCAATAATCAAAATTGCTGACATTAAAAATGTAGAAAATATTGCTCCCTGAAGCACTTGAGTGTCAGCAAAAGCAACAGCTGTTCCCACCCAAATTGGAATAATAGCAACGCTGTACATGGGCGGCTTAATCGCTGCCATCCAAAGACCGGGGTCGCTGATGTTTGCCCCTCCACTGGTGCGATGATTAATCAATTTTGTATCCATTAGTCTCAATCTATGCTACTGCCAAGAAGCTACCAAATTTTACAACTCTAAAGCCGTGATAGGATATTTGCTACAGACTTTGTTACAAGCCCTTTAGTAGGGAGACAGAGGTTTCCAGTTGTGTCTTGACCTATGGAAGACTAGCCTATGTCAAATCTTAAGCAGGTTCTTTCAAAACTAGCTACTTGTTATGACCTCCCGCATATTCTGCTCGGTCAAATCACACATTTTATCTAAACAGTGTAGATTTAGATACAATGTTTAAGAGTTTTTAAAATCTAATCAATGAAGATGCCCCTGCGGTAATCATTCTGAAATTTAAGTTAAGGAATCATTGAAAGTATGACGACAATCTTAAAAGCAGGCGAAAGTTGTAAACTAGAAATACTACAGAGAAACCAATACATAGGCTTAGCCTTATTCCTCAAGAAATATTTTTGGAGAATTGTTAAGAATTTCAATAAGGTTATTGGTAAGCACACCTTACTTTTAGAAAATAGGGGAAGACTGGCAGATACGACCAGTTTTCAACGGACTGTCATTATTCTATTGGCTCTTAGGATAGGTTTGTTCGATTACTAACAATAAACCAGGAGCCACAGCTAGTTGTATTAACATCAAATTGCCAACCTATCCTCGCTTCCATGCTAGTCACACCCTATCTTAAAAATCTTTTTCAAGACACTCACGAACTGCATCAATTTCTTTTAGCCTTTAAGCAGACTGCTGTACAAAAAAAACAGACACAGCTCCTCAGTATTTCTCAAGAAATCCCAGCAGTCGATCCGTTGGTTGTCCTTCAGGCGATCGCTAGACCCGATCAATTACACTTTTACTTTGAAAAACCAGCACAAGGAGAAGCGATCGCTGCCATCGACACCGCAGCTGCGCTAACACTAGAAAGCCCCAATCGGTTTAACAAATCCCAGGAGTTTATTCAATCTTGCATTGCCAATACCACGAGTATTGGTGAAGTTAATTTACCTTTTTCGGGCGCTCATTTTTTCTGCGCTTTTACATTTTTTAATGAAAATCTAGGAGCGGATTCTCTTTTTCCTTCCGCCACAGTATTCTTACCCCGATGGCAAATCTCTCTAAAAAATCAGACTTCGGTAGTAGTCGCAAATATTCTGATTGATTCAGAGATAAATATTCAAGATTTAACTGAAAGCTTATGGCGTACATTTCAGGCAATCAGAGTTACTAGTTTAGAAAGATTTCATAGTGCATCTTTTCTAGATATCGCAATTGATGCCAGAAAACTATTTAAGAAACACGATGTTGCAGATGTAAACCATTTTAAATCATCGGTGGTTAAGGCTTTATCATCAATTCAGGAAGAAAAAATTCATAAAATTGTTTTGGCTCACGCCCTTGATGTTATCTCCCCGATTCCTTTCCAGTTAATTCCCTCCGTCAATCATTTACGAACTCGCAATCCTGATTGCAATATTTTTTCCACCAGTAACGGCAAGGGACAAAGTTTTATTGGTGCAAGTCCCGAACGTTTAATTAGTATTCATGACCATGAATTAGTAACGGACGCTCTGGCAGGTTCAGCACCCAGAGGAAAAATAGCAAGTGAAGATGCGGAATTAGCAAATCGGTTACTAACCAGTGAAAAAGAAAGGCGCGAACATCGAGTAGTCATTGATTTTATTCGCGATCGCCTTTCCCAGCTAGGTTTAAATCCTCAAGTATTGTCCCAACCACAGCTATTGAAACTCTTAAATATTCAGCATTTATGGACACCCATTCAGGCGAAAATCCCGGCAGGCGTTCATCCCTTAGAAATCCTGGCTGAACTCCATCCGACACCAGCCGTTGCTGGCGTCCCCAGCGAGAGTGCCCAGAAAGAAATTTGCCGCTATGAAACCTTCAATAGGTCATTATATGCCGCGCCGCTCGGTTGGGTAGATCGCCAAGGAAATAGTGAATTTGTTGTGGGAATTCGCTCAGCACTCATAGATGGCTGTCGTGCCAGACTCTACGCCGGTGCCGGTATCGTTGCTGGTTCCGATCCAGACAAAGAATTAGCAGAAATTCAACTTAAACTCCAGGCACTTCTAAAAGCCTTAGTCTAGCCGGAACTCTCTCTTCTCTCTTTCTTTCTTAGCATCTTTGCGGTTCATTCTTCTTTTAAATGCCCGTCGATTTTCGTAACACCAACTCCCTTTGGACTTCCATCCTAACCGAAACATTAAAGCGACTAGGATTAACCACAGCCGTTATTTGTCCAGGTTCTCGTTCAACACCCCTTACTGTTGCTTTCGCTCAAACTGATGAGATAGAAGCCATTCCTGTTTTGGACGAACGATCCGCCGCATTTTTGGCATTAGGAATTGCGAAAAAATCTGGATTGCCGGTGGCGTTAGTTTGCACTTCTGGAACTGCCGGGGCAAATTTTTACCCAGCCGTAATTGAAGCTAGGGAAAGTCGAATTCCGCTTTTAGTTTTAACCGCCGATCGCCCCCCAGAATTGCGAGATTGTCATTCTGGACAGACGATCGATCAGGTGAAATTATTTGGCAATTATCCCAACTGGCAAGCTGAGTTAGCGTTGCCTTCTCTAGAGATGGGAATGCTGGGTTATCTGCGGCAGACAGTGATGTATGCGTGGGAAAGAACGCTCTTTCCGACTCCAGGCTCCGTTCATCTTAACATCCCCTTCCGCGACCCCCTCGCCCCAATTCCCGACGGTGCTGTAGAGATGCAAAATGGTGCGTCTCTACTAGATGAAGATTTCTTTGCAAATTGTCAGCCATTAGGAGCAACTTTCAACCTGCAACCTACCACTTTCAACCCCATACAGGAGTGGCGGCAATGTGACAGAGGAATTATTATCGCTGGGACTGCACAACCGAAAATACCGGAAGAGTATGCGATCGCGATCGCGCAGCTCTCCAAATCTTTAAAATGGCCTGTATTGGCTGAGGCGCTATCTCCATTAAGGAACTATAGTCAACTGAACCCTTATCTAATTTCTACCTATGACTTAATCCTGCGTAATCAGCAGTTAGCGCAAAAACTGACACCAGAAATGGTAATTCAAATCGGTGAATTACCTACCAGTAAAGAACTGCGAAACTGGCTAGATCAAACTCAACCGCGCCGATGGGTAATTGACCCCAGCCACCACAATTTAGATCCCTTGCACGGCAATACAACCCACCTGCGAATCTCCATAGAACACCTATTTCAAACCTACCCAAATGAACTTGTAGAGACGCAAGCGATCGCGTCTTATCTCAGCAGTTGGTGTGAAGCCGAATCAAAGGTCAGGAAAGCCATCGACCAAACGATGGCAACAATGGACACACTTTTTGAAGGAAAAGCCGCTTGGTTACTTTCCAAGACGCTACCACCGGGCACTCCTCTGTTTATTTCTAATAGTATGCCGGTGCGAGATGTAGAGTTTTTCTGGGCACCCAACAATTCCGGGATTCAGCCCTTTTTTAATCGAGGCGCGAATGGCATTGATGGCACCTTATCGACTGCTTTAGGCATTGCACATCGCAATCAAAGCACTGTGATGCTGACAGGTGACTTAGCTTTATTGCACGATACTAACGGCTTTTTACTGAGAAGTAAATTTATAGGGCATTTGACCATAATTTTAATTAACAACAATGGCGGCGGCATCTTTGAAATGTTGCCGATTTCCAAATTTAACCCACCCTTTGAAGAATTTTTTGCCACACCACAGGATATAAATTTTGCTCAGCTTTGTGCTACTTACAATGTAGAGCATGAAGTGATTACATCCTGGGAACACCTGAAGCAACGATTAAACCCATTACCATCGCAGGGACTCCGGGTTTTAGAGTTGCCAACCAATCGCAAGGTAGATGCCAAATGGCGGAAAGAGAATTTAGGAAAATTTGCAGCAGATATCCTGTGAACGTTAACTCTGGTGAATCATTCAGCCTTTCATGCTAATGGATCGTCAGAATCTTTCTCCTGCTGACTCCTGTCATATTCTTCAATAAATTGCGCGATCGCATTTTTCTGTTCTTCTGTTAAACAATCCTTTTCAAGAAGGCTCCTAAGCCGGTTAATCGCTAAAGATACGTCAACGTAAGGTTCAAGTAAATTCGGCTCAAGCCCGTAGCCGGTGGTTTGACCCATATTAGACTCAGATTTTCTAAATGCTTTTTCAAAAAACTTCTCAAAGAAATCAACTAGCCCTTCGTCGTTTTTAATCGCCTCTTTAACCCACTGTTTGACTTCATCCTCGCTTGTTTGCTCCCGCCAATAATACAGGATATGTGCTAAACCTGGCGTTTGTAATAGGGAGTTTTGCTGCACGGCATCTTGCACCTTATTTAAGGCAATTTCTTCAAGTTCATCAAGGTGCTGTGCGCTGATAAGTCTTTCTTCTTCTAGATTTGATTCACTAGCTCCAAACTTACCGTGTTGTTGACCTAGGACGACTACTTTGTCCACAATTGTTAAAACTGCCTTACCATCTGACATCGCCTGTTTCAACACCTCAAACCGTGCTGGTTCCTCAAGACGACGCAACAGATGTGAGATGATGCGCTCGATTCTGATATCATTTCCAAAATCAAACATTCCGCACGGTTCGTCTTCAGGACGCAAAAGGCGATCGCCCACATCCAATAAAGCTTGCACAATTGAAGGAATGCTATTTAAAGGAATTTCTTTTTCAGTGTAATCCTCAAGTTGTTCCAAAAATATCCGAACTTGCGTCGTACCCTCAGGACGTTTTTGATTAGCGAGTTCTACAAGAGTTTCTCCAAATGCCTTCGCATCGCCTGCCAAAGCCAGGATGGCTTTCATCTCGGTATTCGATAATTCACCTTCTGGTAACGCCAGACGGAAGTAGACTGGAAATACTTCTAAGCTGCATACGCGCAGTTGTCTGCGCCATGTTAACTCTTGTTGTGCAACGTATTGGGTATTATTACCCCAAATCGCTGATAACTTAGGAAAGAGGATCAATAGCAACCGTTTAACTGGCTCTTTATCCTCATCTTGAAGCTGAGCAATCCAAGAATTGTAAAGAGATTTTAGTTCGTCTGCTGTAGCACTTACAAAACCTTTGGTATCCGTGTCTCCTGCAAAAGCTTTAGGATTTTTGCGAATGATGTCATATATCGTTGGGCAAAAGACTCGCAGCGACTCAACAGCGATGAAATCCACTGAGTTTACTTCACCTTGAACTGCCGGGTACGTCATGCTTAAGGTGTTTATCAAACGAGTGATATCGCGAGTGTTGGTAATAAAGTGGTCAATCCCTTGATAGTAAATATTTCCCCAATAATTTCTATCTAATAGCTGTGTAGGGGTGTCAGCAAGTACGAAATTCAGTTTTTCAAAAAGTAGCCTGCGGAGTAGATTTTTATTGGGAATTGGTAACTCAAAAGGAACTTGAACAAGTTTATCAAGATAGGCTTCTCCAGCTGTCCCCTGCGTGTCTGCAAGTGCTTTGAGGGCAATTTCTTTATCGCAGACTAGGACATAGACAACATTTGTAAAATTTGGAATGGCTTTGACAACGCGAAACAACTGTCTAATTTCGTCAGTGGCAAGCCTGTCAATATCGTCAATTGTTACCACGATTCGCGGATGCTGCTTTAGCAGTGTGTTTTCGACTTCTTCTTTTAAGTCGGAAGTATCCTTTTGCTTATCGTCAAATATTTTTTCTACTACCTTACCCGCGGGAGCGTAAGGAATAGGAATTTCAGAAAACAGTTTACCGAAATCGGCTAGTCGATCTTTTAAGCCTTTCGGTACAGATTTGAATTCACTCAAAACAGCCTGTAATTGGTCAATGAAGCGCCTTGTGATATCTTCGTGTCCCGAAAACAACCAGGGATTAAAGGGTACGATAATTGGTTGCTCGTCCTCTGGTTTTTCCTTTAGATAGTGAACTAAAAAATTCAACAGCGTCGATTTGCCAGAACCCCAGGAACCGTAGACTGCAATCACGAAGCCTTCCGGAAAGCTCATTTTGCAAATACTGTCTGCTAGATATCTTGCAAAGGTCGCATATCCTAATCGATCTGCTTTCGGATTGGTTAAAGCGTTATCTGACGATAAAGCATTAAAATTCTCAGATTCGACTTCGGAATTCTTCTCAGTCTGTCCCATAAAATGCCTTTTCTTAGCCCTGTCGTCATGATGACACAGCGATCGCTCAAGCCTCCTCTCTCTTGAGGTTCTACCTAGTCACCGTAATTTCAAACACTGGGTTAAAATTCTCAAGCCGAAATACTGCACAACTCGAAATACTGCACAACTCTCTATGCAAATCAACTGGCAAACTGCCAAAACCTACGAAGACATCCTCTATCACAAAGGCGACGGTATCGCCAAAATCACGATTAATCGCCCGCACAAACGCAACGCTTTCCGTCCCAAAACCGTCTTTGAACTTTACAACGCCTTCTGCGATGCTCGCGAAGATACTAGCATTGGCGTCGTATTATTTACTGGCGCTGGTCCTCACACCGATGGCAAATACGCCTTCTGTTCTGGTGGCGATCAAAGTGTGCGGGGACAAGCTGGGTATGTAGACGATGAAGGCATCCCTCGCCTAAATGTCCTAGACTTGCAACGCCTAATTCGTTCCATGCCCAAAGTCGTCATTGCGCTTGTGGCAGGTTACGCCATCGGTGGCGGACACGTCCTGCACCTGATTTGCGACCTCACCATCGCCGCAGATAATGCTGTTTTTGGGCAAACTGGCCCTAAAGTCGGCAGCTTCGATGGTGGATTTGGTGCCAGCTATCTTGCCCGAATTGTTGGGCAAAAAAAGGCGCGAGAAATTTGGTTTCTCTGCCGCCAGTACAGCGCACAGCAAGCACTAGAAATGGGCTTAGTGAATTGCGTCGTGCCTGTAGAACAGCTGGAACAAGAAGGCATCCAGTGGGCTAATGAAATTTTAGAAAAAAGCCCGATTGCCATCCGGTGTCTAAAAGCTGCTTTCAACGCCGATTGCGATGGACAAGCTGGTTTGCAAGAACTCGCCGGTAATGCCACCTTGCTTTATTACATGACTGAGGAAGGAGCCGAAGGCAAGCAGGCATTTTTGGAAAAACGTCCACCCGATTTCCGTCAATATCCTTGGCTGCCTTAGTCGTTCGCAAATGGAAAAACCCGTTTTCTGAAAAAAAACGGGTTTAAAGAGTCATCTTTTGTAAAAAAGTATCCTACAAGGCTCTTAAATCAAAAATCGCACCTTGACTTAAATAAGGTGCGATTCTAAAGCAAATCTTTATTTTTTTAAGAGTTGAAGCAAGTTGCCTTGACAAACTGCAAGGTGAGCTTACTATTCTTTATTTTATTCATACGAGCAGCGCCTCTTCTTCTACTGGCTGTTGGGCAGTAGAAACATTCTCGTTAAGCGAGGTAGATTCTTGAGAAGAGTTCAGCGAACATTTGATTGAGAGCGCCTCCGGTGTTTTCAGGGTTTCATCCTGCCAGCGCATCATTACTTCGAGACGTTCCCAAGACGGCGCAAATGCCGGAAGTGCTAAAGAACAGGCTCCCCAGCCGCCTCGAACGGGCACGCCGAGTTGCTGACAAAGACCCCCACGACGCCCTTCGGGCTTGTAATACTGACAATACCGGCAGGCAGAAGTTACAGTATTTAAGGTCTTCATGGGAGTCCTCTTTAGGAGAATTTTTATCTATGCTTTATATTAAAATTCTCTATTAACGGTTGTAGAGTTTGGAATGTTGGAATCTATATTCCCCGTCTATGTTCTAGCGATCCCCAAGTACAAATACTGATTTAGATTTTCTTTAGCTTTGTGTAATAGACAGACACATGAAACATTAAAAACGGACACATCTATCTATAGTAAGTAATCTCGTGAACAATACCATTTTTTAACAAAACCCTATGGGGATCAAGACAAACCTTAGGCGTATCCGTTTCAGAAAAGATTAAATTTAGCTCATTTATTCAGTCGTTTATCTCTTGATTTAAATGACAAACTTTGCATTGCTCGACTAAATTGAGATTTTTGCCTCTAAAATTCTTTGAGTCAGCCTTAGTAAGCAATTAAAATCATTACATTCCCTGTAACTACTTAGGAAGTAAGGATGTCAGCATACGGGCGAAGCAATCGGGAAATAGTATTGATGCCATATTGATGCCATAAATTCAGGGCATTAGTGGCATACAAGCTTCGCCTGAGAAGACTTTTGTACAGAAGGCTACGCAGGCATCCAAGTTACAAGATGTAACGGAGAGGAAACTGGCATCTGTAACATACGATACAAAACAACTTCACATTCCGGTCTGAATTAGGAACTAAGCAGATAGACCTAAATAAATTCAAGCGATGCAGATGATTTGTGGGGTTTGAGGGGTGCCACCAGAGAAAGCAAGCGTTGCCCGCGACCTAGTACCAATCGCTGTTTCGGCTTAATGGCACCGAATCTACTGAAAGCTAGCCTTTCCATTGCCTGACAGCACACAGGGCACACACAGCCCAGCGCTGGAGTTCTCCTGGAGGGGTGGGACACTGGCACTGGGGACAAAGCGGTGAATGTTGCGATCGCTCCCGCACACCCTCCGCCCAATGTTGAAAAGCTTCGTGGGGTTCTTTCAGTTGTGCCTTCTGGTTCAACGACGGTGAAGATTTCCCCTCAACAACTCGACTGGGATGCTCTTTCCATGCCACCGATTGTTCCTGTGCATACCAGGAACGATTAGAACCAGGCTTCTTCTGCCACTGAGCCGTCGAAAAGCGAATATCAACCAAATTGCTACCTAGATGGGCATTCAACTTTTGCAGGATTCGCTGACGCTCAAAAGTCAGCGTTTGTGCCCAAGCAGCACTGGATGTAGCAACCGACAAAACGCCCCTCGATATGGAAATCGGTCGCGTTTGAGCCTGCACCGCCACTCCCACCACCGAAGGCCAACACTTGAGTAACCGCTGAAATTCTTGGCTAGCCTGCCACGCCGCCTGATTTTCGATAGCCCCTAAGATATGATGAAGAGATTTAAAAGACATCCAACAAATCCCCAGCTAAATGGCAGAATGATCGATCCTCTTGCTCGATCGTACTCAAAACCAAGACAGCAGATTCGGGTTACGGTTGCCTTCAAGCAGAAAACAACGTGTAATAAAGAGATCCGTCAGCTCTCCAAGATTCGTCAGTAGCTAAAGCTATGAGTCAAGGTCATTCGGTTGAGTCTTCTACTCGCCCCTCCCCCGCCCAGTCCATCAATCCAGCCTTGCAGGCAGCTCTGGGCAGTCTCGACGTGCAGTTAGAAGAAGAATTATCTCGATACCGACGCGAACGAGGGGGACGTGGGGCGTCGCCTGCCCCCCGCATGAATCACGATCGGGTTCGCAACAAACCTATCGACTTAATTTCCGTGAGTGCTACGGGAGGCAGGAATCAATCACCCGCCCCAGCAAAGCCTCCCGCATCCCCACCGCCACCGCCACCACCGCCAGCCAGCCCACCACAGGCAGCAAATCTGGAAGGCAAGGGAGTTGAGACAACCATCCAGAATGAAACAGGGTATACACCGCCCGCACCCGCGCCATCTTTTGACTTATCGGCTCCTGGAGCGGAACTAGCGACCTTCGCCACGCCACCCCAGGAACCAGCTTGGCATCCAGAACCAGCAGCAGATCCACCGGAGTTTGTCAATCCAACTTCAACGCACGTCCCTCCCAATGACTATCTGGAATCTTCCGAACAACTTCTGCGAAGTTTGGTGGAAGAAGAGGCGTCAGCGCCTCGTCGCTCAGAACGCAGTTTTCTGGATAGCCTGCTGACTCCCCTAGGAGTTGGTTCCTTGTTGTTGTTGCTATTTTCAACTGCCACTTTGGGCTATTTAGTGACGAATCCAGGCAGCCTCAGTTTTCTAGGTTTAGATCGCTTCCAGGAGTCAGGCACGCCCACCGTTGCTCAAAATCCAACGGCAACAACTTCAACGGCAACAAGTCCAACGGCAACAAGTCCAACCACCAATGCCCCAGCATCTGGAGCTGCGCCAAGTGGCCCAAACCTGGCGACTGACGAGTTTGTGGACGTAAATTTGGATACCTTAAGCACTTTGCCATCTTCCAGTCCAGCTTCAAGATCCAATGTGGCAGGCTTACCCAAAACTCAAGTAGCGGTGCCAACAATTTCCCCGCTACCCAGTTCACCTGCCCCCGCAAACTCCTCATCTGGGCAATCTGGCTCGGTGCCGCTTCCAGGGCTGCCGCCAGCCGCAACAGTGCCCCTTACACCCGCCAGCCCTCTCCCAGGATTGCCACAACGCCCCGCCTCTGGACAACCGAGTATACAACCGAGTGTGAAACCCTCCCCGACTGCGGCAACTCCTGCGCCGAATCCAGAGGGCTTCTATTATGTGTTTGTAAAATATAATGGCGAAAGCTCCTTGCAACAGGCGCGAAAGGTTGTTCCCGATGCCTATTTATCACCAGAAGGCACCCAAATTTATCTCGGTGCGTTCAAGAAAGAATCTCAGGCTCAAACATTGGTAAAAGAGCTTCAGACACAGGGGATTTCTGCGGCGGTCGATCAGCCTTAAGCTGGAGGTGGTTGAGTTGGAAAGTAACCTAGCATTCTGTTAACGTTGCTACTGGGACTGCGATGCCCTAAGAGGGCGACTGCTTTTAGGGGTTCGCTGCCGTGTTCGCGATCGAGTGACCGCGCTCCACTGAACCCGTGCGTTGTGAATGGAGAACTGACATGGGATTGATCGACCGCATCTTGCGAGTAATTCGAGCCAACATCAACAGTCTGATTGGACAAGCGGAAGATCCAGAAAAAATCCTGGAAGAAACGGTTATGGAAATGCAGGAGAATTTGATTCAACTGCGGCAGGCGGTGGCTCAAGCGATCGCTACCCAAAAACGGACTGAGCGACAATGCAACCAAGCGCAGTCTACCTCTCAAGAATGGTACAATCGCGCCCAACTAGCACTGCAAAAAGGTGATGAAAACTTAGCCCGCCAAGCCCTCACCAAGCGCAAATCCTATCAGGAAACAGCAGAAGCAATGCAGGCGCAGATCGAGCAACAAAATCAAGTCGTCGGTAGGCTCAAGCAAGATATGCGATCGCTAGAGAGCAAAATCTCGGAAGCCAAGACGAAAAAAGATATGTACATCGTTCGTGCTCGTTCGGCTCAAGCATCTGCGAAAATTAATGAGATGTTAGGTGGTGTTAACACTGCCAGTTCTCTGACCGCCTTCGAGCGCATGGAAGAAAAAGTCTTGCAACTAGAAGCGCAGTCAGAAGCGATCGCTGAACTCGGAAGCGATGACCTGCAAAAGAAATTTCTCTCCCTGGAAGATGCTGGGGATATTGATACCGAATTAGCTACCATGAAAGCTCAGCTGAGCCAAGGCACTGAAGCACCGCAACTGCCGTCTAGTCAGCAGGCACTTGACCCTAGCCAAGATGCCGAATTACAAAAAATTCGCTCCCAACTGGAAAGTTCTTGATCTGGAAACTACCGCTTTGGACTAGAAGTTTCTAGACTAGGAAGAAAAGTGTTGGGTCTTTAACGATTCCTGAAGGTTGCCCAAGTCACTCTTGCCTAGCGCCCTAGACTAGAAATGGTGTTTGAGGCAATTGCCGACTACTGCACCGATGGAAAACCTGACCTCCTAAATTGAACTTGCTCAAGGCTACTTTCAAAGCCTGGAAATACCTACATTAGTACACGCCAAGAGGATAAACAGCGTCATGGGATTATTCGATCGCATTAGCCGAGTCGTCCGAGCCAATCTTAACGATGTGGTCAGCAAAGCTGAAGACCCAGAAAAAATTCTGGAGCAGTCCATCATCGATATGCAGGAAGACCTGGTGCAGTTGCGTCAGGCTGTTGCTAGATCCATTGCCACCCAAAAACGAACTCAGCAACAATACAACCAAGCCCAAACCGAAGCGAACAACTGGCAAAACCGCGCCCAGTTGGCTCTGCAAAAAGGCGATGAAAATCTCGCTAGAGAAGCACTGGTACGCAAGAAGACAAACGCTGACACTGCCGCTACCCTGAAAACTAGCTTGGATGGGCAAACCACTCAGGTAGACACCCTCAAGCGCAACTTGATTGCCTTGGAAAGTAAAATTTCCGAAGCCAAGACCAAGAAAGATATGCTCAAGGCACGGGCACAAGCTGCTAAGGCTCAGGAGCAGCTACAAAACACCGTGGGACGCTTGGGAACCAGCACCGCAATGGGTGCATTCGAGCGCATGGAAGAAAAAGTTTTGGAACTAGAAGCCCGTTCCACAGCAGCAGCCGAGCTTACTGGCAATAATTTAGATCAGCAATTTGCCATGCTCGAATCCGGCAACGATGTTGATGACGAATTAGCAGCAATGAAAGCGCAGTTGACTGGTTCTTCCACCACCCAAGCGCAACTACCGGCAGGAAACCCAACCACTTCCTCTACCCCTAAATCTAATTCCGCAGTTGATAACGAATTAGAAGACCTGAAAAGGCAATTGGATAACCTATAGATTCCTGCACTTTTCGATAACTTATCTACGAATCAAAACTTTGATAGACCGCTCTGCATTCATCTGACACTCGTTGGCGATGGGATTAAGAGGGTCTATCTTGCCATAACTGGCTGACTTAAGGAAAACTGTATTGACGCAAGCAGCCTGAAAATAAATTTCCAGCTTAAAGCTAAAGCTTCCTTTAGCTTCCTAGTAAGCGTTTGAACCCGTTTAGATAGGTTTTGGGTTTTAGCCAAAACTTTAGTTTAGGGCTGAAGTTAGCAAAATTTCTCTGAAGTTTAGTGCTATTTAACACAGATAAGTTTCGCACGTTCAGAAGCGTTGCTAGTTGAAGATTTTAGGATAAATTTTCGCTTGCTGGCGTAGGTTTTAGCGAAAGCGAGCAACATTGATGCCAAAGGGGTAAGGATTGGTGATTCCGAGCGTGCCTAGGTCGATTATTAAACTTTGAAAAAGTCGTGAATCAACGGTTATTAATTAGACATAAGTTTGCTTGAAAAACAAAGTTTTAACTACTTAAAATAAGAAAACATAGATAAATTGCCCGGATTAAAACTATAAATAAAGCTTTTATACTCATCAAGTGCGATCGCAAATTTCCTTGATGTACCCCCATTCCCAACGAACCGCCTGAGGTACTGTATTACAATCAATAAGGCGTAAACCTTGATTGCTTTCCTGCCCACTAGCAACGGTTTTGAATACCGTGTTAAGTAGGTGAAGCAATAATATAAATGTCAATCGGGGGTGACATGAGCAGCACAATCTCAATTAATGATGCAGACTTTGAAACAGAAGTCCTGAAAGCCACTCAGCCAGTATTAGTGTACTTCTGGGCGTCTTGGTGCGGCCCTTGCCGCCTTGTATCGCCAGTCGTGCAAGCCGCTGCGGAAACTTATGGCGATCGCCTCAAGGTCGTGAAAATGGAAAGCGACCCCAATCCCGAATCTGTGGCAAAGTACAAAGTAGAAGGTCTTCCAGCTCTCAGGCTGTTTAAGGACAGTGAGGTGATTGAATCTTATGAGGGAGCGATTGGGAAGCAGAAATTAATGAGTATCCTGGAAACTCACCTGTAAACAGTCAGTAGTCATTAGTCATTGGTTATCGCTCGGTGAGAGACAAAAAACACCGGACAACAGACTAAGGACTAAGGACTAAAGACTAAGGACTAAAGACTAAATATGCAGTTCGCCAAGCGTTTACAACCCCTGCAAACCAATGTGTTTGCCGATATGGA
The DNA here is from genome assembly GCF_039961855.1 of Trichocoleus sp. Lan. Taxonomy (NCBI): domain Bacteria; kingdom Bacillati; phylum Cyanobacteriota; class Cyanophyceae; order Leptolyngbyales; family Trichocoleusaceae; genus Trichocoleus; species Trichocoleus sp. Lan. Next base: position 186,038 of record NZ_JAMPKA010000007.1, read on the forward strand.
TCGGGTTAAGGCAAAAGCCAGGACGGCGGGACAAAATATCATCGATCTATCGCTGGGTTCCTCCGATTTACCGGCGTCAGATCGGGTTATCGACGCGATCGCCCAATCTTTATCTGACCCCAAAACCCACGGCTATTTGCTGTTTCACGGCACTCAAGCTTTTCGCCAAGCTGCCGCTTGCTGGTACACCCAGAAATACGGGATTCCGGTTGATCCGGAAACCGAAGTGCTGACCCTGATTGGTTCCCAGGAAGGCACGGCTCATTTACCCTTAGCAGTGCTGAATCCAGGGGATTTTGCCTTACTGCTTGACCCTGGTTATCCATCCCATGCTGGGGGAGTTTACCTAGCTGGTGGTCAAATTTACCCAATGCCACTACGGGCGGAAAATGGGTTTTTGCCAGTGTTTGAGGAGATCCCCTTGCCGGTTTTGGCTCAGTCACGAATGATGGTACTGAGCTATCCTCACAACCCCACAACTGCGATCGCGCCCCTATCTTTTTTCCAGACAGCGGTTGATTTTTGCCAGCGTCATAATCTAGTGCTGGTTCACGATTTTCCCTACGCCGACCTGGTATTTGAAGACGTTGCGGTTCCCTCAATCTTACAAGCCGACCCTGAAAAAAGCGTCTCGATTGAGTTTTTTACTTTATCGAAGTCTTACAACATGGGCGGCTTTCGCATCGGCTACGCGATTGGGAATGCAAATCTGATCCGCGCCTTGCGCCAGGTGAAAGCGGCAGTTGATTTCAACCAATACCAAGGAATTTTGAATGGAGCGATCGCAGCCCTAAGTGGCTCTCAAGAGGGTGTTAAAGCGGCAGTTGAAATCTTCCGCCAACGCCGGGATGCCTTTGTCAAAGCGCTTCACAGAATTGGCTGGGAGGTTCCTACCCCATCTGCCACCATGTATGTTTGGGCTAAATTGCCAGAACCGTGGGCACAGGACTCCATCAACTTTTGTACCTATTTGGTAGAAACCACTGGCGTTGCTGCCTCACCCGGTGCCGGTTTTGGTAAATCTGGAGAAGGATATGTACGGTTTGCGCTGGTACACGATCCAGAAGTATTAGAAATGGCGGTTGAAAAGATATCCCCGGTCATGTCTAAGTGAGAATACCAGCGCTCGCTGCCTAAAAGGGCTGCAAGTCTTATCTTGCGTGTGCCAAGTAAATAGTCAAATCAAATGCACAAGGACTGATTAGCTTCGCCTCAAAAAGAGAGTGGAGCTATTTTTTCTGCAATCAACATAACCGTAAATCTACGATCAGTTCACTAACTTATCCGTAAATTTCTCGGAATAAGAAACAACTGGAAGCGCAAAAACCAGTTAGAAGCAGTAAGTTTTTAGACATTTAATACCACCTAGATTCAAATAGATGCTTTGCTGTCAGCAGTCAGCCGTAGGAGAAAGCGGTTGCCACTAACGTATAGATGCGAGCGATCGCCTCTGTAACAACTAATGAGAGGCAATGTCCCTAAAGGTTAGGCAGGTTAAATGCCCCATAGCTTAAAACTCATGGAAACTACTCTTGACAGAATTCATATTTTGGATAACCTTCCTATTTCTAGGTTTAGGTCTCCTATTACTGTGTATTACTACGGTCAGTATACGGGGAAATAAAATTGTTTTTTGCCTTCAATCTTTTACTCAAACTTTACTAAAAATCATCAAAAGTTTACCGAGTAAAACTAGTTATTTGACTATATTAGATAGAGACAAGCAAATAACAAAAAGCAGGCTAAAAAGACGGGCGCTTGATTGTTGTCCCTGCTTATTTGGAACTGTTAACCCCGATCGAAAACTGACCGCGCCCTAGCTACTGTGCGCGTTATCAAGCAAAACTCATCTAGACAGACAACTTGTGGAGACACACAAAATGACAGGTACTATCAAGAAAATTTTGCTCAGCGCTTCAGTGTTGGCAAGCCTCAGTGCGATCGCTAGCGCCCCAGCATCCGCTGCATCCATCAAAAATGCTACCGTTACTGGAGCAGCGCCCTATCTAACCTACGACGCCGACGCTACAAACACGTTCCAGGTAAACAATACCCCCGGCACTTGGGTTAATGAGCAAAAAGTTCTAGGCGGAAATAGCGCTAATCCAACTGGAAACATCGAGCTATTTTCCAATAGTGAAACCCTGAGCAACTCCGCATACACAAGCTACACCGGCGTCTCCAGCTTACAAGGCACCATCGGTGGTAAGAGCATTACCCTCAGCAGCCTCACCGCAGCGGACTGGAATACCGATGTTGGTGGCACAACTTTGGCTCAGAAATGGTTGAATGATTTAATCGTTGCCAACAATCTCAGTCCCTTACTGGGAGCAAATACCCAAACTGAAATTTTGGATGCTTTTGTAGCAGGTGGGGGACTTCAGAGATTTAGCGACCCGAATCTCTCCTACGTCAACCAGGACAATGATGGTACTATCCGCGTTGGGTTGGCTGGTCACCTGAATGGGGCATCTTTGATTCAACAGTCACTTCAACCTACCCAAGCTAAGATCCAGAGTGGCTACAATACACTGGTACAAACTCGCACTCAGGCACAAACGGCACTAAATACAGCAACAATCTCACTTCCTAAGCTGAAAACGACACTCAATGAGCTGAATATTCAATTAAACAAGGCCACCACAAGTACTCAAAAAACTCTGATCCAGAATGAGATCAAAAAAGTGAACGGTCTAATTAGTGACGCTAACACTGCCATCGCTACATTACCTGGAACAATTAAGACATTAGATGCCCAAATATTAGGTGTCTCAGCTAAATTAGACCCGCTGACCGCTTTTATCAACAATACCAATCTAGTCATCCAAGCTAGTGAAATCGTTAAGGTTGCCTATAATGGTGGCCCAGCTCAATACCTTTACAGCTTTAGCGCCACAAACTCTGGGCTAGTTGAAAAAGGCGATGGTATCTCTCATAGCGGTAACTATGAAGTCACGCTCAAAGGCGAAGTTCCTCCTTCAGAATCAGTTCCCGAACCCTCAGCCATGCTGGGTCTACTCGGTGTAGGTAGTTTCTTTGCCGTCAAGCGTAAGATGCTGAAAAAAGCCTAAATTGTGCAGTCACTGCGGTTTTACATAAAAAACTAGCAGTGTCAATAGTCAGCTAAAAATCGTAAATTTAATCGGCACCGTCAAGAGAAAGAGACGAGCCGATTTTTTCTTTATACAAACATCACAGTAAATTTACGGTATCTTTACCAACTTCTCCGTAAATACCACTAAATTATGACAGTTGTAGTAAAAAATAGACAGACATATCTGAGGGTGCCAAGAAGTCCAGTACCACCTGAAGCTCAAAACCGACAACACGCTTGATAATCCGGTTGGGGTGGCTGTACGAAAGCACAATCCTAGAACTGATGGAGACACCAAAATGTTAGGAAATGTAAAGTTATCAATCGCTACTGCGGGAGCAGCAGTTGTCACTTTGGGCACAATTGCTATGGCTCCTGTTGAGGCAGCCCAATTGACAAAAGTCGATTACGTTGGGGATGTCATTGGCACTTTTAAGCCCTTGCTTGGCGCAGAAATACCTTTCACCGTGGATGTAGACAAGAGCTACATTATCGATAATCTCAGCGGTAGGCTGAAAGATGAAGGAGATTCAGAATTAACCATCGATCATCCTTTCAGTTATTTAGGAGATTATTTTGGTAATTACCTCAGTAATTCTGTTTCTATCAATTCTTTTAGCGGTTTTGGCTCCATCTTCAAGGGTTTAAGTTATAGTCCAACCGATATTCTTTCTACGTTTAATTTCTCCTACAACAAGATTACCAATATCTTGACCGTAAAAGGCTATGAGTTCGATAAGATTAAAGTGTGCCTGAGTGGTACCTGTAATATTTCTGGTGAAGGTTCTGCATCGGGTACTATTGGGGGAGTTTTACCTGTTAACGCATCTGTAAATTTCAAGGTTTCCCAGACGGCAAAACCCCTCGACGTACCCGAACCTTCCGCATTGTTGGGCTTAATTGGTTTGGGTGGTTTCTTTGCTGCTAAGCGCAAGTTGCAAAAAGCAGCATAAATTTTGCACCTTCCACAGTCTTAGCCTAAAAAAGTAGGGAGCTATCTGCTCCCTTTTTTTGTTGCAATTTAAGCGTTGTTGCAATCCGGAATGTCACCTAATCCCTTACCGTAAACAGTGAGGAAGAAATTCTATTTTTCCCCCGCTTCTTTTAAGCATTTTTCCAGGTGATACCATTTCACCAATTACGTCTAACAGATACTTCTGTGATGGAGGAACCCCCTCAATCCCCCGTTCGCCGAGCAAGGCAAGATTTACTCTCTCCGTACCCCCTTCAATCTCCCCACTTTTCGGAGCCAAGACAAGGAAGAATTCTGATTCACGGGGATTAGAGTAGGGTTCTCAATGATAAATAATGTTTTTAAAAACGAGATACACCCGAAGGCAGTGTCCCTAGAATCCTTGCTCTTGGAGCTTCTGGAGCATTGTGGGAACGAAATAGCTAACTTGTTGAGGAGTCTAGTTTGAACAACTGAGGGTTGAAAAGATGCTTTTCAGGAGTCACTCGTCTTGTACTATGCCCCGCTTAATCTAAAGAGTTTGTTTACCCTAGAGACAATGACCTCTGGAACAAATCATCAAAATTGTCTTGCCAGAGTACTCGCCTATCTGAATTCATTCCGACTTTGCTGGGAGTGCCATACATTGCAACGCTGCTGAAAGTTTTTCAGGCATTAGGAATTCCCTTAGCCAGAGATACACTAAGCCATGCTGAGAGGATCAGTATCCTGCTAATACCCCAGCACGTCAATTTTTAAGTTCGCCTAAACCTGAACTTCACTCGAATGGCACTGATATAAGAGCCTTGCGATAAATCTCTCACCTTAAAGCTCGCAACCTGTTTTAACAGGTTGCGAGCTTTTGCTCCGGCAGTATTTTGGGTCAGTTAAAACTGACTTTAGCTCTTAGCGCGTTCCCAAAGAGCGCTGCCGTTCGCCATAGGCGTTCCCGTTCGCGTTCCCGAAGGATAGGATAGAGTATTTTAGTTCAGGACAAAAGTTAAGTGCCATTCAACTTTGATCTATTGTTAACCAGATAACTTATTAATAAAGTTATAGCTACACTGAGTGCAATGGATTCGGTTAATGTTTATATCACTTTTAACTATCTTCCCAGGTCGATTTAACGGGAGCGGTGAGACTGAACGCTCACAATTCAACCCGAATTCCGACTTCAGTGCTGAAGCATCTCCTAAGCGAATTTTGCTCGTTGAGGATAACCAAACGAATCGACAGCTGCTAAATGACTATCTTGGTTATCTGGGATACCAAGTTTTCTCCCTAGCCGGGGGGGCTGATTTTTTTCAGACGATGGCTGAGTTTCAGCCGCACTTAGTTTTGCTAGACTTAAAATTACCAGACATTGATGGCTATACGCTACTCCAGCAAATCCAAGAAAGACCAGACTGGCTCCACATCCCCGTGTTTGTCGTTTCCGCCTATGCTTTTCAAGCAGATGAAGAGCGTGCCCTTACTTTGGGGGCACGTCGGTTCTTTGTTAAACCTGTGAATTTAGTTTCTTTGAGACAAGCTATTGCAGAAGAAATTCATTAACAACTTCGTGAATTTCTGGCAATTAAATCAATCGTTATTCACTTTTATTTTCGTTAATGTATTTTTCCACGGTGAGGCTTAGATTTTGCACAGAAGAACTTATTCCCCTAACCTGAGCTTCTACTTGTGCTAATAACAAGATCACTGTCTGGAGTTGGTTGAGCGTGTCATCCATAGCGTTCCGATATTGATTCTCAAACTCTTCCAATTTCATAATTTTAACCAGAGGGAGGTAGTTAGAAAAAAATGTTGTAGCAGCATTTTAAAACCAATTTCAACTTAAAAGCTGAAAGATTAGCATTATTCGTTATAACTTTATCTAACCTGGTAATGACTTCAAGAAAGCTTAACTGATTTCCGGAAAGATATCTCATGTTTAAAAATTAAAAGTAATGCGAATTTTTACTGAGTTGTGAAGTTAGTAAAAAACGTTAATTACGAATTTGCACTGATATTTAGAATTAAATAAAAATGGTGGCTACGAAATTTTACCAGCTAAAAAATCCGTTACTGTTTGTTCAAGGGCGCGACTTAAAAATTAACAATTGCTGCTGTCTAGGAGTGTATTAGGATGACAGATCCGCAAACCCTAAGAAATGGGAACGAATTATTTCCCGCCACAACTCAAGCTGGTTATCTATCGGCTGAAGGAGCGATCGCATTTACAAAAATCCTGCCGCTCCTCAAAGAGCCAGAACGCCTGGAAAGCCGTCTGAAAGAGATTCCGCCAGAACCAGGGGTCTATTTTATGAAGGATGTTAGCGATCGCATCCTCTACATTGGCAAGTCGAAAAAATTGCGATCGCGAGTTCGCTCTTATTTCCGCGACTCCCAAAAATTGAGCGATCGCATTATGATGATGGTGCGGCAAATCGCAGAGATTGAATTCATCGTCACCGACACCGAAGCCGAAGCACTCGCGCTAGAAGCCAATCTAGTTAAGCAGCATCAACCTTACTTCAACGTGCTGCTCAAAGATGATAAAAAGTATCCTTACGTCCTGGTTACTTGGTCGGAAGAATATCCCCGCATTTTCATCACTCGCAACCGGCGTTTGGGAAAAGAAAAAGATAAGTATTATGGCCCTTTTGTCGATGCAGGTTTGTTGCGAACCACGTTACGAATCGCAAAACGGCTCTTCCCAATCCGCCAGCGTCCGCAACCTTTATTTAAAGATCGTCCTTGCCTGAACTACGATTTAGGGCGGTGTCCAGGCGTATGTCAAAAGTTGATTTCACCAGAAGAATACCGCAAAACAATCCAAAAAATCGCGATGGTTTTCCAAGGACGAGCCGGAGAACTGATTGATATTTTAACGGCGAATATGGAAAAGGCAGCCGAAGAGCTAAACTTTGAGGTAGCAGCGCGGATGCGCGACCAAATTGCCGGGTTAAGGTCTTTGAGTGCAGATCAAAAAGTGTCTTTGCCAGATGATACCGTTTCGCGGGATGCGATCGCTCTGGCTGCTGATGCCCAACACGCCTGCATCCAATTGTTCCAGATGCGTGCGGGAAAACTGGTTGGTCGTTTAGGCTTTGTGGCAGAAGCGCAATCAGGTACGCCGGGAGCCATCTTGCAGCGGGTGTTAGAGGAACATTACGCAAATGCAGAGTCCGTAGAAATCCCGATAGAAATTCTAGTGCAGCACGAGTTGCCAGAAGGGGAAATGCTCACAGAATTTTTAACGGAGCGAAAAGGACGAAAAGTAACGCTACTTGCTCCCCAGCGACAAACCAAGGCAGAATTGATTGAGATGGTGGAGCGCAACGCCCAGTATGAACTAGCGCGGATGCAACGATTAGGCGATCGCAATACTCAAGCAATGGAAGATTTAGCCGCCATTGTTGATCTACCCGACTTACCCCACCGGATTGAAGGCTACGATATCTCCCATATTCAGGGAGCGAATGCTGTCGCGTCTCAGGTAGTCTTCATTGACGCTATACCTGCAAAGCAGCACTATCGCCACTATAAAATAAAAAATCCCACCGTCACTGCCGGTCACTCGGACGACTTTGCCAGTCTTGCAGAAGTTATCCAACGGCGTTTCCGCAAGTATGCTGAAGATCCGCAAATGCAGCGAGTTGGAAATCCTGATTGGCCCGATTTAGTAATGATTGACGGCGGGAAAGGTCAGCTCTCGTCAGTTGTCGCCGTACTGCAAGAAATGAATTTAATGGAAGACTTGCGAGTTGTTAGTCTTGCCAAGCAGCGAGAGGAGATTTTCTCACCGGGTGAGTCTTCACCGTTACAGACGGATGCAGAACAACCAGGGGTGCAATTGTTGCGGCGACTGCGGGATGAGGCGCACCGATTTGCAGTCAGTTTCCACCGTCAGCAGCGCAGCGATAAGCTGCGGCGATCGCGTTTAGATGAAATTCCAGGATTGGGCTTTCAGCGACAGAAACAACTCTTGGCGCATTTTCGTTCCATTGATTATATCCGCGAAGCAACTCCAAAGCAGCTAACTGAGGCTCCTGGTGTTGGCCCTAAGTTAGCCCAGGAAATCTACGATTATTTCCATCCCGCTTAACCGATGCCAAAAGCAATCTTCAATCAGTTGTGATTCTCTTGCTCTCTTGCTTCGCGTCCTTCGCGTCCTTGGCGGTTCGTTAAAAAAATCTCTGACAAATCAAAGAAGATAGCGAGAGACAAAATTTAAACCGCAGAGGACGCAAGAATTGAAAAGCCGTATCTTCATCGGTCTGCTGATAGTTCTAGCGCCCTTCAAGGTGCTAGCTGACGAAGCACACCCGCGTTTATTTCTAAATCAAAGGCGGATTGAACAAATTCAATCGGCAATTCGGGTACCACGTTCGCATCATCAGCAAGCATTCAATGCCCTGAAAGCGCGAGTAACCCAGAACAACTGGCGCATTTATGATGGCAACCCGAATGACGGCAACTGGAACTATGCCCGTTCCTATCTAGCACGGGAAGCAGCGCTGCTGTACTTATTGACAAATGAAAATAAGTATGCACAGATTGCCCACCAAGCCCTCCATCTCATCCACCGAGATCCAGACCCGGATAACCGCCTGCCGGAAGCGCAATATGGGCTATCTAGGGCGACGGTGGGACAAAATTTTGCGATCGCCTATGATTGGGCATATCGCGGTTGGACTCCACAGCAACGAGATTACATTAAAAACAAAATTAACATCGCCCTCGATACTTGGGAGAATTTCCGCCACCCCAACCTCACTAATCCAGCAATGGCTTCTAACTGGGTAGCAGTCTGTCGAGGCGGGGAACTCGTGATGATGTTGGCTGTGTACGAGGAAGGCAACCGCGCCAAGCGATACAGTCAGCTCAAGGGGTGGCTGAAAACTCACCTAATCAACGCTTACGGTCAGTTGGGTTTAAGTCAGGAAGGGATTGGTTATGACAGTTATGCAGGGATTTTTTTAGTTCCAGCGGTTTATGCCCTCCGGAGTGTTGGCGATGCTGAGCTTGACGCTGATTTTACCGCACGACATTTCTGGAAATTGGTCATGTACGCCGGTGCATTTATGATGCATGAATCGGGCGATCGCTACTTTCTTCAATCTGGCGTATCCGGTGCAGGCATCGGTGACGAAGGCTGGACGAGTCTCCTCCTCGGATCGGTTCCCCCACGCTTATTGCCCTTCTACCGCTACTTTTACGATCGGCACATGGGAATAGATGCCCCAGGCACCCCAGCCGAGAAATTTGACAAACACCGGGGCGCAACGATCTGGTCGCTAATCTATTATCCAGAAAGCGCCCCTTCCTTTAATCCAACAGGTGTGTTTGCCTCGTCTGTGGGAGATGACAAAAGAGGAGCTTACTTTTTCCGCGATCGCTGGCAAGATGAGAACGATATCCTCGTGTCGGTGATGGCAGATAGCGATCGCCACCAGAATGCTTGGGATCAGTCAGAAGCCTTCCAACTTGGCTTACTCGCTTATAACACTCATTTCATCGGTGGACCTGCCAAAGTTTCTGGCAACCCTGCTACTTTTAGCACCCTCTTGGTGGATGGAAAAGCGCAGCGCGATCGCGGTACAACGGGAAGGCATGAATTTTTCAATTCCATCCCAGATGGCGGTTACGTCATCATCGACGGTGGGGAGAAATACGCCAGTTTGGGCTTAAGCAGCGCCAAGCGCCACCTCCTGGTCAAGTTTTCTGAAACTGATAATACTGCTGTACTGGCAACGCTCGATCGAATTCGGGATGAGGAGGCGCATACCTACACCTGGCAGCTTAACCTCGGAAATGAGAAAGGTGATGGTGGTATCACTGCAACGGTGGGGATGGAAGGCGTGCCAACTTTTTTGCTACGCGGCGGTAGTGACGGCTACCTCAAAGGCTGGGTGCTGCACCCAAATGGGGCAGTAGTAACTGCGGGCGATCCGTTGCAAGTCAGCATTTCCAGTGCAAATGCCGAAATCTGGATCGCTACCTTTGTAGGCAGGGGAATCCCGCCTGTAGCAACTGTCACGGGTACGGGGATGGCAACCGTTCTGGAAGTGGGCAATGTGCGACTGCGCTACGACGCTGATACCAATCGAACGATCGCCGAATACAGAGACGACGTGAGAGAAGTCGGCAAGACATTTCCCAAAGAATAGCCGCCAGTTGTCGCAGCCACTTCCCCTTTGCCTCCCTTCTGGGAAGAACTACGATAGACTCAACCTGCTGAATCCTGCCTGGGTATGATCTACTGTCCAAATCCCAATTGCCGCGATCGCCTAAATCCTGACAATTATAAATTTTGCCAAAATTGTGGCTCCCATTTATTACTGAGAAATCGCTACCGTATCCTCAAACCGATTGGTGGTGGCGGATTTGGCAGAACCTATCAGGCAGCAGATACTGACTGTATGAATGCGCCCTGCGTGGTGAAGCAATTTTTACCATCCTCAGAGATTCAAGCCAATCCGAAGGCGCTGGAAAAAGCAACGGCAATGTTTAACCAGGAAGGCGTGCGGTTGTTTCAACTGGGAGAACATCCCCACATTCCCAGACTGCTTGCTTACTTTGAAGAAGATAAGCGCCTGTATCTGGTGCAAGAGTTGATTGCGGGACTCACTTTACGTCAAGAATTGGCTACTCAGGGAGCTTTTAGCGAACAAAAGATTAGACAGCTTTTGGCTGAGTTACTGCCAATTCTCAAATTTATTCACGAACGTGGGGTGATTCACCGGGATATCAAGCTAGAGAATATTATGCGTCGTCACCGAAACGGCAGGTTAGTCCTAATTGATTTTGGCGTCTCCAAACTGGTAACAGAGACGACGATGGGGCAAGTGGGGACAACGGTCGGTACGGTAGGATATACGCCGATGGAACAAATGCACGGTCATGCCTACCCCGCTAGCGATCTCTACAGTTTAGGAGTCACTTGCGTTTGTCTGCTCACCCAATCTCTTCCTACAGTAGATGGTTCTGATGGTCTTTATGAACCGCTAGAGTGTCGCTGGATGTGGCGAGAGTGTCTGCCAGATGGCACAACTATTAGTCAAGAGTTAGGTCAAATCTTGGATAAACTGCTTCAGCCTTTACCGAAGGATCGCTATAAATCGGCTTCGGAGGTGCTGGAAGTCTTGCACTCTAAACTTACTAGACCTTCTGATGTCAATGTCACGATACCCACGATGGCTTCCTCTCCCGCTCATCTCAGGGCATTGGGGATAAATTACAGCAAACTGCGGGATTTCCTTACCGCCCGGAACTGGAAGGAAGCAGATCGGGAAACACGAATGCTCCTGCTGAAAATTTCCCATCGAGAACCAGAAGGCTGGCTGAGAGTTGAAGATTTTCAAAAGTTTCCCTGCCAACACCTCAGTACGATCGATCGACTCTGGGTAAATTACAGCGACGGACGCTTTGGCTTTAGCGTCCAGAAGCGCATTTGGGAAAAGATTGGCGGAAAACCTAACTTTGACTATGCCACTTGGTGTCGTTTTGGCGACCAAGTGGGTTGGCGTGTCAAAGGCAATTGGTTAAATTACTCGGATCTCACTTTCTCCGGAAATTCTGCCCCATCGGGTCATCTTCCGGCTGGAGGATTAGAAGAGACTGGATTGGGTCGCTGGGATTTGGTGTGTTCTTCTCTGGTGGCGAGACTCGCCAAGTGTAAAATTTGCTAATGGCTTATTGGATTTTGATTCATTCTTAGGAATGTCGATTAAAGAACTTACGCTCGTTCGCGTTCTGTAGGGGCATACCCAGAAAAAGCCCCTACAGTCATGCCCCTACAAAAGAAATTGGGGGTTAATAAATCCACACTCCTTAGTAAAGCCGACTCAACACGTACTCAGCCATGTCAATTAGCGCTTGACGGCACTCCGAGTGCGGTAAATCTGCTAATTGTTGAACGGCGAGTTGGGCATGATGGGCAGCTAATTCGCGCGATCGCTCAATGCCCTGACTTTCTTCAATCAAGGCGATCGCTGCTTCTAAATCCCCCTCCTCTGTAAATTCCCGCTCAATGAGCGCCTCCAGGTAAGGTTTTTCTTCCAAGGCAAATAACACGGGTGCTGTTAGATTGCCACTTTTTAGATCCGATCCGGCTGGCTTACCTAAAGCTTCTGTCGAACCCGTGAAGTCAAAAATATCATCCACAATCTGGAAAGCCAAGCCGAGATGACGTCCGTAGCGATACAAATTTTCTGCCGCCTCCTCCGAGACATCACTGAGTAGTCCAGCCGCCTTCGCACTGTTAGCCATCAACGAGGCAGTTTTGTAGTAACTCTTCTCTAAGTAAGCTTCGAGGGACATACTGGCATCAAAGCGATTCAGCCCTTGCTGAATTTCTCCTTCTGCCATATCCATAATCACTTCTGAGAGCAGTTTCACTACTTCTAAATTATTCAAATTTGCCAAATACCAAGAAGATTGGGCAAATAAAAAGTCTCCCGCCAACACAGCGATGCGATTGCCAAACCGGCTATGAACCGTGGCAATACCGCGTCTTACCTCGGATTCATCCACCACATCGTCGTGTACCAGACTAGCGGTGTGAATCATTTCCGTAATTTCTGCGAGACGTCGGTGACGTGGGGTAATGTCTTGATCCAGCATGGTTGCCCGCGATATCAGCAGGACGATAGCGGGTCTAACGCGCTTTCCTCCTGCCCCAAATAAGTGTTCTGCCGCCGCATACAGGATGGGGTGACGGGCACCAACCAGCTTTTTCAAATTCTCCGTCAGAACACGTAGGTCTGATTCAACAGGGGCAAAGAGGGAGGTCACTGAGGTCATGGATCAGCTGACTCTGGCTTAATAGTTACGAAATTTTACATTCCTGTCATTTATTTTAAGCTAATGCTCCCCTACAGGGAAGTTTTGTTCCTTAGAAGATGCCCCCGCAGCCTTTTTTTGAAATTGTATCGACTTGTAAAGTATCTAAAAAAATCCCTCCTAACCCTTGGGGATCTTGTGTTACTCTAATATGTAAGGATTTGAAAAGCTTAATAGAGTTACTGAGCCAAAAAATTACAGAAAACACTTACGTGTTTGTAATGAATTGGTAAAGGATGGCAGATTTTTGGTAGGCGGTAGCATTTCCGGCTTCCTGCATCTTTTTCTAGCGTTAAGGCTCTAGGAAAACTAGCCATCCGAAAATAAAGGACTTTCAATAGGCACTGTGGATTAGCTTGCTATCTACGGGATTGCCGAAAAAATCTCAGATTATTTTTATTAATTTTCTGGGGTTTTAGTTAAATCAAGAATTATTGGGGCGACAGCGACCTCCAGAATTCCTATGGGCAGCCATATTCTCAAGCATTGACTCAAGTCTTGACTTGGGGCATTGTGTTGGGAAAAGAACTTGTATAAAAATTTACATTCCGCTACTTGTGATTGTGCGACACTATGACGTATAATGATATGCCTCTGATTATCCCGTTTTTAGCCACTGGTTATTTATTGACGGTTTACCTGCTGTTGATTCTGGCACAGCGAACTGTGAAAGGTGCGGGTAGGACGAAGTCCATACCCTAGCGATCGCGACAGAAGTATTAGCCGTTTGCAGCACGCTCACCTCATCGATCCGCCATTAGCAGTCAAATCTAGAATTTTGGATTGAAGAACCCATTCTTCAATTGACTGCTACTCGCTTAGCTCTAGCGGTAATTGCCGATGTAGCACTGTCGGTAAATAAACTTTTTCTACCGCAGGCGTACACCCCAGCCACTGTACTGACAGTTGTGCAAACTGTTCGGGACAACCGCTCACGGCAAATCGAGTTGCTAGCGGCGGGCGGGTGTTTCTCAGTCCTAGTAAATCCAGCTCTTGTGCAGCCGCAGCCACTACATGAACTGCCGGATCGCATAGCTTCACCGACCGGGGCAGAATTTTCCTCAGGACGGGTGCTAAGTGGGGATAGTGGGTACAGCCATAAACAAGCGTGTCAATACGATGGTGCAGTAACGGTGCCAAGTACTCCCGCGCCACTTCTAGGGTGTAAGGCTCATGGATGCGGTTTTGCTCAATCACCGGCACAAACTCTGGGCAACCGACTTGCCAAACTTGGGCAGTGGCGTCAACTTCTAAAATCGCGCGACGATAAGCGTTGCTAGCGGCAGTGGCTGGGGTAGCGATGACTCCAATCCGGTTGCCTAGCTCAACAGCGGCGCGGGCACCAGGCAAGATAACTCCCAAAATCGGGAGAGGAAACTCAGACCGCACTGCCTCCAAAGCGAGGGCAGAACTGGTGTTGCACGCCATGATCGCCATTTTGACGCCCTGCTGCATCATCCAGATGAGAATTTCGCGCACAAAGTGCAAAATTTCTGCCTGAGAGCGAGTGCCGTAGGGCAGTCGAGCCGTATCGCCAAAGTAAAGAATCGATTCGGATGGCAGCTGCCGGTAGAGTTCCCTCAATACCGTCAGCCCGCCGACTCCGCTATCAAAAATCCCAATTCTGGCTCGTTGAAGAGCCTCATTTGTTTTTTGTTCCTTATTCATCATTAATCAACCACTCCCCACAAACCGGCATTTAGAGACTTTGTTGGATGTACTGTAGAATACCGCGAGCGATCGCTCTTGCCATCTGGCTCTGGTAATTTGGCGAAGCCAACTTCACAGCCTCTTGTGGGCTGGACACAAAACCAACCTCCACTAAAACAGCGGGCATCGAACTCTTCCTCAGTACATAAAATCTCGCCTGCCGCACTCCTCGATCTCGGATATCAACGTTCTGCAAAATACTATTGTGAATGGTTTGCGCTAAACGCCCACCACTAGAGTAATAGTAAGTCTCCAGCCCCTGCACATCAGGACGCCCACCAATTGAATTGGCGTGGATACTGACGAATAAATCGGCATTGGCTCGCTCAGCCATCGTTACTCGTGGTTGCAAGTCTACAAAATAGTCATCCTTTCGCGTCATCACCGCCTGGATGCCCTGTTGCTCTAGCAATGCCGCTACCTGCTGTGCAATCGGCAAAATTACATCGACCTCTCGCAAACCTCTATAACCGATGGCTCCAGGGTCTTTGCCTCCATGTCCGGCATCTACAACCACAACCAATCGTCCAACACGGGGGCGGGGTCGCGAAGGCGGATTGTTATTCTGAGGCGGCGGCACGTTAACAGAACCCGTGGGCGGAACCCGAATAGGGCCTGTGGGAGGAACAACCGAGCCAAGGCGACTTCGTTGCAGTTGCAGTGCTAAAAGTTGGTCGCTCACCTGATTGAGTTCTCCAACCTGTACCCCTGAGGCTGGTTGCACCAGAATAACGACAGTCCGCGAGTCTTGCTGCTGCAAACGCACCCGCCGCACTGAAGTGGTGGCATCCAGTTGAGGTCCCCTAACTCGGTCAGCTAGTTCAGCGGAAGGAATCGTAATTCGATAAACTCCCTCTCTTGCATCCCATCTGCCGGTGTATCTGACAGACGCATCCGCCCGAATTAATAACTGGGTTCCGGAAGAGGCGAGTTCAACCGATTGAATTGTTGCTAACTGATTATTCGGACGGTTGGTGGGGACGGGTTGGCTGGGTGCAGTTGAAGGCGGTCTAGACCCCCCCGAAATGGGAGAGGGTTGATTTCCAGCTAGTGGTGGGCTTTCAATGTCGCCAGCACTCGTACCCTTCGGCAAGATGACAATACCGCCAAAATCGCTAACACTTGCCAGCCAGTCCGGGCTTTCTCTCCTCACGTTCATCGTGACGCGAACGATTGAGGGTGAAGTATCAACTTGGGACAATAAGATGCGACTGACGCCATAGCGATTCACCGTCGGAGAAGGCGATGTAAGACTGCGGGAAAGGGTCGCTCCTCGCAGGTCAAAAGTAATGTTTTTGCGATCGCTACTCCGGTTCACCTTAATAATCTGCGGGCGACCCCCATTCGTCTTTAGGAAAAACCCATCTCGCGTTACCTGCACATCTTCGATTTGAGCAAGCGACCCAACCGTTACGTTTGGAGGTGTCTGACGAATCGGTGGGCGACTCAGCACTGGAGGCGGCGAAGGATTTCTAGGAGCTTGATTGGGAAGAGGTTGCAAAGGGGGCGGCGGAGAATTTCCCAAATCTAGATCTCTGGGTGCTAGATCTCTGGGTGAAGGATTTGACACCTGCGCTACTCGTTCGGGCTTTGGTAATTGCACCGACCACTGGCTGGGGGAAGCTCCTCGAACTAGCACTTTTTCTGGATCGAGGGTGTAACCAGGGTCTAATTCAATCACCATCCGAGTAGTATTACCTTCAAACTGTCCTACTCGCAGAGAACGCAGCGATCCAGCCAACTGCTGAGTCACCGTTGAGCGCCCCAAGCTGGTACCGGGCAGATCGATTACCACACGGGTCGGGTTGGCAAGCAGTTGCGCTCGCGGTTGCACTCCATCATCCGTCCTAAAGTCTAGTCGGTTCTGATTGGCATCAAAACGCCAATACACCAGTCTTGCCGCATTCGCGGGAAGTGAAACGAGAAAAATGCTCAAAAAACTGGGTAATAGCCAGTAAAATCTCACTATCGTTGCTCCTGAAAAAGGCAAAGACCGTAATAATCGGCCTGTACGCTGTAGACCTGTTTCGGATGTTTTCGGTTCACATCCGGTGCATTGCGGTAAACAAAGTAAACGATTTTAGACTGGGTTGAACAATATCACGACTTTGGTCGCAATGCAGAATAATCGACTAGGCATGACTTTTTTCGCTGGAAAAAGCCAATTACCATCGGGAAGATGCCTGGTGTATGGAGTTTCTCATCAGAGATTTTTGTTCTCAGGGCTTGGCAATGATAACGTCTTGATGCTGCCTATTCCCAAGCCGCGCGAGCCAACACTTTTCTCAAAGCGAGAGAAACCTTTTAAATCCGATTAAATCCGATAACCAACCCCAAGGGACGTAGATAAAGTGACTTAAGTTTCACAAAAACCGTTTGCTGTTAGTTTTTTGTCAGTAGGTACTACGGAGTAGGTAGTCGGTGTTGATTGTATACCACCACTACCCACTACCCACACATGAATTAATAACTAATCGCTTTCCTTAGCAGGAACCGATGCAGGCTCTTGAAACACAAACCGTAATAAGGGAGGTGCTAAAAAAGTTGTCAAGATGACCATCATAATAATCGCGGCTTCTGTGGCTTCAGACAAAGCACCGCTGGCAGAACCAACACCGGCAAAGACCAACCCGACTTCGCCTCGTGGAATCATCCCGACGCCAATCGCTAATCGGTTGATCTGAGGTTGACCAAATACGACTAGACCCGTAACAACCTTTCCGAGAATTGCCACGACAATCAGGAACATAGCCATGAACAACCCTTCCCGGTTACTGGGAACCGCTGGATTGAGAACTCCTAGGTCAGTTTTAGCCCCAACCGTTACAAAGAAAATCGGCACCAGCAGATCGGCAATAGGCACTACCTGCTTTTCCAGTTCTTTACGCTTATCCGTTTCGTCTAAGACTAAGCCAGCTGCAAAAGCTCCCAAAATGGCTTCTAGGTGAATAGCGGCTCCCACATAGGCCATCAAGAATGCGAAGATGAAAGCCGGTATGACTAGCCCGCCGCGCGTCTTGAGCTGATCGGCGATCGCTACAAAGGATTTGTTAAAAACCTTACCTAGCAGAATCGCACCTAGTAGAAAACTACTGGCGCTGACGATCAGATAAATGACGTTGCTGACATCTACTTCACCCGTTTTTGCCAAACTTGCTACCACTGCCAAAACGATGATACCCAGAACATCGTCTATAACCGCAGCGCCCAGAATAATCTGACCTTCTCTAGAAGTGAGACGCCCCAATTCTGAGAGAACTTTGGAAGTAATCCCAATACTGGTTGCAGTCAAAGCCGCACCCGCAAAAATCGCCGGAACCGCTGGCACGCCAAAAAAGAGCATCAGCCCCGCAGTGCCAGCTGCAAAGGGCACCACTACCCCCACCACTGCGACGACGACTGCCTGGATACCGACTGCCATCAGTTCCTTTAAGTTCGATTCCAGACCAATTTCAAATAGCAGTACGATTACGCCCAGTTCTGCTAAAACGGAAATGACTTCGCTCTGGGTTTGAAATACTTCACCAATCGTGTCGAGACTTAAGCCAGAAGTGCCTTGCAAGAAGGACATCAGGACAGAATCAGAAGCGACTGACCCGCTTTCTGGAA
The DNA here is from genome assembly GCF_039961855.1 of Trichocoleus sp. Lan. Taxonomy (NCBI): domain Bacteria; kingdom Bacillati; phylum Cyanobacteriota; class Cyanophyceae; order Leptolyngbyales; family Trichocoleusaceae; genus Trichocoleus; species Trichocoleus sp. Lan. The sequence goes on from NZ_JAMPKA010000007.1 coordinate 204,229, forward strand.
ATACCAGCAGATGCAGGGCGGAGATACCCACCACTACACCGCCGACCAGTTCGCCTAATACAGGCGGGAAGCCCATCCAGTTTGATATCTCCGCCCCCATTTTGCTAGCGAAGTAAATGATGACTAAAGTCAGTAACACTGCCGCTAAGACCACTGGACTTTTTTCTGCTTCTTGTGTTGCTGTCGCTAAGACAGCAATAGTTTTGCTCGAAAGTGAGAGTGAGAAAGTTGGGCTTAGTAAACTAAGCCAGTGAGCTGCATCTATCGGCATGAGTTCTGCACAAAATCATTCTTTTCAATGTACAAGCTTCTTTACAAAATCAAGCTTTTATCTGGGGATTTAACAAGAGTCAAAGACCTGTCAAGATGATGGCTTGAAAGGGGCGCGGTCAATTTCGCGGCGCGATCGCATAGTTGATCGCATAGTTGAATCTAATCCCTGAAAGCAAAGTATAAATACTTACCATCCCCGATAGGACTGGCGATCGGGCGATACCCCTTGCATTGCAACTAGCACTATTGCCTGAGTTGCTAAAACGGTAACTGCTGAGATTTTTTGGCTGTGGTAGTGGCAGATTAGGAACATTCCACCGGCACAATGAAAAGCAGCTGGTGCAGTTCTAGTATGAGACAACACGATCTAATGAATCGAACTCCATCTTTCGCAAGTTCCTGGTATCAGCGTCAGGCAATATCTTTCGCCGTGGGTCTTTTAAGTGTAATCATGACGAATCCAGCGATCGCCCAAGAGAAAATGTTGCGAACCATCACTGTCACTGGCAGGGGAGAAGAATCGATTGCAACAACGTTAACGCTGGTGCGGCTGGGGGTTGAGGTTCAGGGTAAAGTGGCGGCGGATGTGCAGCAGGAAGCAGCACGACGCTCTAGCGCAGTGGTGGATTTGCTAAAATCTCGCAATGTCGAAAAATTACAAACCACTGGCATTAGCCTCAACCCGACTTACAGCTACGAAAACAACGTCCAGCGTCTGACTGGGTATACCGCCACCAACATCGTTAGCTTTCGAGTTAATAATCAAACAGCCGGAACGCTTCTGGATGAAGCAGTGAAAGCTGGGGCGACGCGAATTGACGGCATTAGTTTTATTGCTGCTGATAGTGCGATCGCGACCGCTCAAAAGCAAGCTTTGCGCGAAGCGACTCAAGATGCCCAAGAGCAAGCGGATGCTGTTTTGAGTGCCCTAAATCTTACTCGCCGGGAAGTGGTAAATATTCAAGTTAATGGTGCTTCTGCGACGCCGCCACCCCCAATGCCCCTAGCTGACATGGCTTTGCGATCTGGGAAGGTAGAGGCGTCTACACCCGTGATTGGTGGCGAACAACAGGTAGAGGCATCCGTGACTCTACAAATTACCTATTAGGAATGTTAGGTGGGCTTTTGCCCACTTGATATTTCTGAGGAATTCGATAACAGATTTTATGACAACTTGCGATCGCTCCTCACCAACAACGCCTTAATGCTGGTGCTGGTATCCCGCAAGGAACTGAGTGTTTACGCAAGTGAGTATCGCTTTGTCTATGCTTGTTTTTCAACCTAGGTCACGTTCTCAAGTTGGGTGAACTGACTACAGAGTAGGACTTCTAAAAAGGTAATCAGGCAATTTGAAGCGTACTGGGTTCAGGGATGGATTCACCTTCTGCAAGCCATGCTTCTAAGTACATTTCAATCACTTCTTCGCCCTTGTGAATTGCTTCCTCACGAGTTTTGCCGTGAGTGCAAGGCATGACAACGCGATCGCCAAACTCTGGGATAGTGACTAGGAAAAGTTGATCTTCATCTGACCACTGAATAACCATGCTGTATCGATTCATGAATCTTCGTCCTCTCTTAACTCCTCCAGTTCAGCTAATAATCGCGCTAACTGCTTCTCTAAATAGAGGGGTACATCGTCTCCATCCTTACCTGGAATTGTCAGTGTTTTTCTAAGTAAAGGATGTCGCCAACGCTCGTGACTACCTTTGCCGCGCTTGGGCAGATATACAAACCCTTCACGCGCAATCTGAGCTTTTAACTCTCGAATTTTCCGGGGCATGGATTTTGTTTACGCCGATCCATTGAATCTTCATTGATAAGCGAGTTCTTTGAAATCGTACCGGGTTTTTAAGAGACTGCGCGTCCGCTCTAGCAGAAACTTAGGGTCCTGTGCTGACAACGAACCCCTCGAAACGCCTTACAGACAACCGATGATGGTACATCATTATTCGGGAACGGGATCTGCCTGCAACGCTAGTGCATCAGCTTCAAACTCGTCGATGCAGAACCCCAATACACGTAACATGAACTCAATATCGAAGCCCATTATCGGGGGCGTAGCATAGATCGCGCTACGGTATGTGGGTCTTTCGGCGAATCCGTGTAACTTGAAGCTGTGCGTACCCTTTCCCGGTCGCCCCTCATGGATGTATGCACACCGCATTTGCTTGTAGGCGATCGCGCCGTATCGAGAAAAAGTTAGCCATTCCTCAAGCTTAGTGCGATCCATTTCCGGGTAATTTGCCAGAGTCCTAGTGATGGTCGCATCCAAACTCCAGTCCTCCGAGGAACAACGTACCCGTTGTTCCTGAAGCACAGTTGGAGTACAGCGTCCCCCAACTGTGCCCAAAAATGTGCGTATATTCTCAGGTAGATCCGCAGCTTTCCCTTTATCGACTCGGTTCCAGATGTCCGGTAATGAGACAAGCTGGAATAGCTCACCACCGTAGCGTGCAAGGAAAGCGTCGAAAATATTGCGTTTACCCATTTTCTTGCCGCATTGCTTACTTCCGATGTTGCCTGCCCATAGGTTGGAAAGCTGGTCAAGTTCTCCCCAGAGCAACACGTTAGCTTCATGGCTGTGCTTGCTGAAGTCTAAATCACGGATAAATGCGTGTCGTTCTCTCCAATAATTAAAGAAACTCGTGATCCGCCATTGCAACTCTTCGCTCATATTTTCTGCCATTTAGGTAATTGGTATAAATCGTTAATTATGGAGAAAATTTCTGTATATTTCCCCGATTGAGGTGGATAAACTGAAAGCTTACAGCTTATTCACCTAACGTAGTGCAAACATCTACCTTTTGAACTTTGCTGTTCAGTGGTTCCCACGAGCCGAAAGAGCTTTCCAACTACTGGAGCGACTATTTGATTAACACTGGTAGCTTGCGGGTGATCTACTTAGAAGAGGAATCCGCCTGTGAGTTAATCCTACAGCCTGTAGAGGACTTCACCAATATTTGCGATCGCGCTGCTGTAGATACCATTATTCATCTCACTCGCTGCGGAGGTGAGGATTTCTGGGAAATGTGGCGAAGTTTGAAAGATAGCGATCGCAACTTACTACAAAGTCTAGTTTACAAAGAAGCGATCGCACTGCAAGACACAACGCTTTTGCAGACAACAGAGGATGGCTACTGCTTCCAAGTGCCTTTAGTAGAGAAGTTTATCAAACGTGTAGTGATGGAAATTTGATATCTTCTCAACCCTATAGCAAAGTCAGCATCCTTATGGTTGAAATAACCCATCTCAGATGTCTAACCAATCCCATAATTCTTGTTGCTTTTTCTTCATACTCCTAAGATGACGAAGGAGAACAGCCAAAGGATTGATTCCCTGTAACAATAGCAAAGTCATCCAACACAGAGCCTTGAGTTGACTGAAAGGTGTCGGTCGGGTTAGCGCCTCATGGATAGCGATTCGGGCTTCATCAAGAAAACTGTCATACTCCCCAATAATCGTAGATTCATGGAACACGCCAGCGTTAATGCCATGAATACCACTCACCCAGTCTCTTCCCATCAGAATTCTCTCCAATAGGCTAACCTCAAGGTGATATAAGTCGTGGTAGTGAATCCACCTATCTCGGACTCGGACAGGCTGATCGCCGATTTTGACCAGAATTAGGCTGATACAACCCAGCATTTTCTTGAGGCTGACGATTCTGGGGTTGTTTACGCAATAGCTGAAGTACAACCTCACGAAGGTAACTCGAAAAGTGCGATCGCCAAATGAACCAAATTTGTGTTTCTTGTCAGCACAAACTCGGTTGGGAGTTTGAGAGACTTTCCCTGTGGCTGGTGTTGGCGTGTCAGTGCTGGAAAGGGTCGGACTACAAGCTTCGTCCAGAACTAGAAACAAGTAATAAGGAACTTCAGAATAGCGCTTTTTCAATCTCCACCCTAGCTTGTTATCCGCCTGTGAGCCGAGACACTGCTTTAAGCGGCGTTTTAGGTCACAGCGATATTCTTGTAGAGTGCTAGCCGGTAGGTGTTGGCGATACTTGTGAATGATAAAAGCCCGCAGCAGCAATTGCTTGAGGCGGGCAGCAAAAACGGTATCCTTAGAAACGGAAGCCCCTCCTCCCCACAACGCTTGGTTTAGAGCCATTTTTTGTCGTTTCGAGAGTTGATTTTGTTGAAGCCGCGTCCCCAATGTCTTCTTCATGTTCCGCAATTGGTATCCGAATGCTTAATCACATCTGTATATTTAGTTCGTGACAAGTTCAGATTTTTTTGGGAATTTGAGAGGCATTATTGACATGGCAATACCAGCAAATTAGTTTTTCGGGGTAGCACCTGAGGGACTTACTCCATTTAGAGCGAGTATTATCGGGAATTGTGAAGAAGTTTGTAAGATAGCGATCGCAACTTCCTGCGGTGTCTAGTTTCAGGAGAAACTCCCACAAACTAAAATCCCAGGATTGTCCGAAAACTGGTTAGGAAAGAAGTGTTGCATCAACAAGGCGATAGCGAAGCACTAACTTGTCAGTTCGCATTTTTGTGCCTTTAGTGCAAAAATTTATTGAACAGATGGTAGAAGAGGAAGAATAGGCAAGGGTTTCAGCAAGTTCTCCTGGGTACTTTTATCGATGAGAAGTACCATAAGCGATCGCTTGTGTCAGAAATTCTTACTAATCCGTGGAAGATTATCCAACTACATTTTAAGTTAATAAACTCTGCGTTATCCTCTGCATACCTTTGCGTTAAAAAACAAAAAAGGTGGGCATCGCCCACCCTACATAAACTAACCCTTAATACAGACAACCTGCTTCAACGTCGCCACAACTTCAACGAGATCCGCTTGATTAGCCATGACTTGCTCGATCGGTTTATAAGCGCCCGGAATTTCATCCAAAACGCCCTCATCCTTGCGGCACTCTACACCATTTGTTTGCTGAATCAAATCATCCAATGTGTAGACATTCTTTGCCTTATTTCGAGACATCAAACGTCCAGCGCCGTGACTACAAGAACAGTAACTTTCAGCATTACCTTTACCCTTAACAATGAAGGATTTTGCCCCCATTGAACCGGGAATAATGCCATAATCTTCTTCACGCGCCCGGACTGCACCTTTGCGAGTGACATACACATCTTCGCCAAAATGAACTTCTTTTTCGGCGTAGTTGTGGTGACAGTTCACTGATAGCAGCGGCTTTGTTTGTTTACCACCAGCAAGATGCTTTTCTACAATTCGCTTAAAACGCGCCATCATCACGTCGCGGTTGAAACGGGCGTAGTCTTGCGCCCACTGTAGATCGTGCCAGTAGGTGGCAAATTCAGGCGTACCAGCGACAAAGTAAGCTAAGTCTGGATCGGGTAAGCGATCGCCTGCTAGTTTCGCGAGTTCTTTAGCCGTGCCAATATGGTTTTGTGCCAGCATATTGCCGATGTTGCGCGAACCAGAGTGCAGCATTAACCAGACAGAGTTCTCCGTATCTAAGCAAACTTCAATAAAATGATTCCCACCACCGAGAGAACCCATCTGCTTCATGGCTTTACTTTCTAGGCGCTTGACTCCTGAATGTAATTCCTTGAAATCTCGCCAACCTTGCCAGTTTAAAACAGCTTTTTCAACATCTTTGTTTTCATTGAAACCAACAGGAATCGCTGCTTCTAAATCCAGACGAATTTGCTTTAGTTTACCCTCCAATTGTTCGGCAGTAAAGGGTGTTTTAATTGCCATCATCCCGCAGTTGTGGACAAAAACGCCAGCACTTAGGGCAAAGTTACCATATTCTGGCACTGTCAAGCAGTAAACATCTTCTCTTTCTGCCAAGGGAATAATTTCGACTACTTTATGGTTGTAGCCGTGTTGATTCTTTCTGTGATTATGAAGCCCGATTGGACTTTTGACTTCATCTCCACAAGTTTCACAGATGTAAATCCGATTAGCAATTTCCTTGCTCTTGTATCTTCCCTTTTCGCTGGTGTTGTATTGAATTAAAAACTGCTTTCCTCTGGCCCCATTTCCCGATACGGATGCCCTGAAATGTTCTGGACGTTCCTGCATATATTGAAGAATATGTTTCGTCCCTCTTTCAGAATAATATCTGTATCCATCCGGAGTAGTGGCTTTAGCCGCGATCGCTTGCTTTCTTTTTTCCTCAAACTCTAACGATTGCCAATGGGTATTCTTCTCTACTAATGAGCGGTGATAAGCAGAATGATCTTTATCACCCATGAACTCTAGATTTTCTGGACGATTGTCAGCTTGCTCAAAGTTCTTGTGGTGAATAACAGTTTTCTGACCGTTAAATGAAGGAACTTTCCCTAATAACCCAGACCGAGCAATAACCCAGTGCGCTTTTTGCCATCTACCTGAATAGGGTTGCTGGATTAAAATATATCCATCTTTATCTACTTGGGAATAAAAAGGCATCAACGAAGCACCAGCTTTGAGGTCGCCAGCTTCCTGATAAGTGCCGTTTCTGAGCATGAATTGATGGTCAGGGGTACATTTGATTTCCTCTCCGTTGTCGAGAACTACCTTTAAGAGTTCTGCATTACGACGAGTTAGCTTAGCCGTAGCCTTCGCGGCTACAATTCTTTGAGTCTCGGTGCAGGAATAGACAACAAACTCTTGCTGAGCTTTGGCTAGTTCTCCGATTGGGTAGGATTTACCATCAGCTAAAGGAACCAGAGTGTCACCCGTAAAGCAACCAATATCCACACCGACAGCAGCTGGCATAATTGCTTCTTTAGTCGCCACAACAGAACCTACCAAGGCACCTTTGCCAAGGTGAACGTCTGGCATCAGCGCTACGTGTTTGAATACAAATGGCAGGGAGGCAACATTCTTTGCCATCTTGGTTTCATCGGAACCAAGGGCATGATTTGCCCAAGATAGCACTGGCACTGGGGTTGAAATTTCTAGCTTTTCGTATGGCATAAACGTTTGCCGCTGATATAAAGATCCATGACGCTGCGAGCCTACTCCCGGTCGCGATCGCAATCTGCGCTGAGGTAGCTCTGGCAATAATACTTTATGTATTACTTTTATAATACATAAAGGAGTGCGGGTTTGTCATCTCCCAAAGACATCCGCAGGAAGAGTTTCTGCGTTATAAATAGCATTAAGATTTGTAAAGAGGAGAACGCTCCTCAGGTAATCTACAACAACGCAGATAAAATCCTATGGCGGTTGGCAAGAACTCAATCTATGAGCGCTTCTTAGCACCTGTGGTTCGGCTGTTGATTGATGAAGAGAAGCTGCGGAGTTTCTATGAGAGTGTGGATTGGGAGCAAGAGGGCGATCGCTTCCGGAAACCCAATCTTTCCTATCCCTCCTACTACAGTAGCCAAAACTTCCACGGCATTGAGCGCGGTTATCTCAACTCCGGTGCGGCAGTTTCCTACGACCCGATTACCCAGTACGCCTTGCCTCCCAACGAAACTTGGGTACGCCAAAGCTTAATTAATGCGATTGGAGGGCAACCGCGACGGATTTTAGACTTAGGCTGCGGTACCGGCTCTACAACGCTGATGTTAAAGCAAGCGTTCCCGCAAGCGGAAGTCATTGGTCTAGACTTGTCGCCTTATATGCTGGTGATGGCTGACTACAAAGCCAAAAAAGCACAGCTAAACATCCAATTTTTGCACGGGAATGCTGAAGAAACTGGCTTTCCTGATGCGTCCTTTGACCTGGTAACAGCTTCTTTGTTGTTTCACGAGACACCACCTCCGATATCTCGCGCCATCTTGCGGGAAAGCTTCCGCCTGCTAAAGGCTGGGGGAGAGGTGTTGATTCTCGATGGCAATCAGAAAACGATTCGCCAAGTAGATTGGCTAAGTGATATTTTTGAGGAGCCGTACATCAGAGCTTACGCCGGTGATAGCGTAGATGCCTGGATGGGAACAGCAGGATTTGAAGCGGTGCAAACTCAGGATGTGTTGTGGATACACCAAGTCACTAGAGGCATCAAACCCATCCCAGTTCAAAATCCTGGCTCGGTATCAACATCCCGTATAGCGACCAGTAGCACGGCAGATAATCAGGATTTGGAGGGCTTTGGTGCCCCAGCTTTTGGCACAACGGCATGACTTTGAAGGCAGTTTTGTTTGACTTTAACGGTGTCATTATTAACGATGAGGCAATTCACCGAGAACTAATTGATGAAGTTCTAATTTCAGAGAATCTGCGGTCTAAACCAACAGATTACCGGCAATTTTGTTTAGGTAGGAGCGATCGCTCCTGCCTGAATCAGCTGCTGAAAAATCGCGGTAGGTTTGTCACCGAAAACTATTTAACCGAATTGGTGAACCGCAAGGCGCAAGCCTACCAGCAACGCTTAGAGGCGCTGGAAAAGCTACCTATTTATCCAGGCTTGGAAGACTTCATTAACCGATTGCGGATGCGAGAATTGAAACTGGGTGTAGTCAGTGGCTCCATCCATTCTGAGGTAGAACTGGTATTAACTCGCACCGGGGTGGCTGAGTTCTTTAGCGTCATTGTTGCTGGTGACGACATCAGCGCGAGTTCGCCAGAACCCGATGGATATCTTCTGGCAGTGGAACGCCTCAATCAGCAATATCCTCATCTCAACCTACTGCCATCGGAGTGTCTGGCGATTGAAGATACCCTAGCCGGAATTCAAGCTGCAAAGATTGCTGGTGTGCCAGTAGTGGGAGTAGCGCATACTTACCCGTTTCATATGCTGCAACGCTGGGCTAACTGGGCTGTTGATGAGTTTTCTGACTTAGAATTAGAGCGGGTGGAACAAGTCTATTCTCGAAGTACACCCCAGCCAACGATCGGATAAACCACTGACTCTGTACGGATAACGCGATAGTTAGTTGTTTCTGGCTGGATGTTAGAATATTTTAGAATATTGAAGTTCAATAGCTCATAGCTTATGGCTATTAGCTCACAGCTTGGGGAATTAGCTCAGTTGGTAGAGCGCTGCGATCGCACCGCAGAGGTCAGGGATTCGAGTTCCCTATTCTCCATTAACATCAGCTGTACGTTCGCAAATTAAATGTCGCGATTTGCAGATTAATGTCGTTTTTCGCACAATCATGTCGTTATTGGCAGTTTGATGTCGCTTTCCCCCCTTGAGCATCTGTTCGCAAATTATTGTCGTTGTTGATTGTGAACAGTCGGTTTGTGTGATCGCAGCGCTCCTTTCAACCCCCCTAAGTTGGTGACACTATCTACAACTATTATTATTCCAAGTGCTGGCGCAGCTCCATCACATTTCAACCCACCCCAAGGCGGGAGGGTTGATGAAACGGAGGCCACTTTGACCGGGTGAGTGATGCGGCAGCTTTCAACCCACCCCAAGGCGGGAGGGTTGATTGAAACCAGCCGGAATATTCCAGAAACCGAATGGGACGACTTTCAACCCACCCCAAGGCGGGAGGGTTGATGAAACACAAACAGATTAGCTTTGGCTTTGTTAGCTATTGTCTTTCAACCCACCCCAAGGCGGGAGGGTTGATGAAACTTGGCTCTGAGGGCAGCGGGGTTGGCATAAGTAATCTTTCAACCCACCCCAAGGCGGGAGGGTTGATGAAACACAGGATGTCGAGAACGACCTTGCGGAATACGAACGCTTTCAACCCACCCCAAGGCGGGAGGGTTGATGAAACCGCGCCCGCTGAAACCCTTGTCTAAACAAGCTGACAAATACATTTTTGTCGGCTGATTTTAAATTAGTCATTTCAGCTCTTTCCCAAGGAGAAAGATTACTGCCGTGAACATCTAAAATCAAGACGGGACAAGAGTTTTAAATGTCTGACGGCTACTCAGGGATATTGATCCCACTTTCAGCCGTCAGAAAAAAATTAGGGAGGGCTCCCCCGAAGGGACGAGTTCGGAGCCACCACTGCGGTAATCCGCACCCTTATTAGCAAGGATGAGTAATCTGCACCTTTGTTAACAAGGGCTAGGGCTTTGGGAAAACTTACCTTCTCCCTCAGCCTCACCTCATTTTGCTGGGAGCGCACCTTTCCTGTGTACTATATACTCCAGTATTCATACACGGGAATTTCCCGACCTATGAAGAAGGTATTCATAGGGGCAGCATCATGGGCGGGTAGCTACCAGGGTTCAGAAAGTAGGACTGTCTTCCGACAGTCAAACAAACCCTAACTTTACACTGTACAGAGGCAATAAGCATGTACAAGCGGCGCTATTAATCTCTTATTATATTTATATTGTCAAGGTTCAGAATCGGTTGACCTAGCTAGCTGATACTTTACGATTTTCACAAGCCGCTAGGACTAAATTCCTGGCTTTCTCTTGAGGAGTGTCTCCATGCGGTTGCTGTGCTTTTTCTGTGGCAATCCCAGCTCTTTGGGCTTTAACCTGAATACACTCAGCTAACCTTTTATAACTCCAACGGTGAATGCTGGCTCGATAATCCTGGGCGTAGCAATCTTGAAGCTCTTGATAGCCGGGAAATCTTTGTTCGGCTCTGGCTTTCACTTCACTCTCAGCCGCTTCCCGGATATTTCTCAAGTCAGGTAGGACAATACTGCTAGCTCGATACTGTAAAGCCACTTCCACAATCGCTTTTGCCAGCAACCTATCTACATACTCCCCTTGCCTCGATTCTCCAAAGTTACAAGGAGTACCCTTTTTTTGAGCGTTGTGGTGTTCGTAGTTGTTGAGGCGTTGTTGCTCTCGCCTACGTTTGAGTTGCTCATACTGAGTCTTTTTCTTCTTTGTTTTCCCTTCCTTGATGGGCTTGCTCAGTAATTGCTTAACATCACGATATGCCAGAACTTTGCCAGTCTCAATGTTGACAATCGCAACCGTTGCCGGTTTAGTTCGTCCAAAGCTAACCCCAATGACAATTGAGGGATTGCCCTTGTAGCCTGCTTGACTGGGGCGGGAGAAGCCATCAAAGGTTTTGAGTAGCTTTAGAGAAGTTTCATGGGCTGTCAGCTTGTTACTCTGACTGCCTTTTGCTTTCATACTGTCGATAATTTTTTGCGTTTTCGCAATTTTCTCAGCACGTACCTCCTCGGTTCCCTCCGCCGTCCATAAACGAGTTTCAACAGAGCAGTGAAGCAACAGTCGATGCACTTGCCAGGGTTCGCCTTTGCCTTCACCTTCTTGCCAAACTAATCGAGCAGAACGTAAAGTCAGCAATCCAGCAGGAACCTGCTCCTTGTTCTGTGTAAAAATTTTGTAGTCTTGAGCAAGGCGTTCAAACCAATGTAGTTGGCGCTGATCGCAGAAAACCTCAAAGGTATGCTTGCTGATGCCTTTGCCATTGAAACTAACGCAGATGCGTTTGTGTTCATTTCTCGACCATCGCAAGTCGGTGCTGGTTTCGTAGGATATCGAGAAGGGAACTGAGCTTTGTTTTCTGGTAAGACTGGCTTGCACTTCTCTGAATTTCTCGTCATCGAGGATTAGTTCCTGCGCTTGTTCCAGGGCTTCCAGCCACTCTTGGTCAGATAGATTTCTTCCCTTGGGAAGACGGCTCTTGAGCTGTTCGTCGAGGCGGTCGATTTCAATTTCCTTCTTGCGCCGCCGCAGTTGATAAGCTTCGGGGTCTTCTTCTACTTCCCTAACCTCGCAATTATTTTTCAATAAATAGGCGATCGCACAGCGTTGCTGAGGGGCTTTAGCTTTGTCGTAGGCTTGGAAAAGGCTGTTGAATAAGGCTTTTGAATTATCCTTAGGAGCTTGGTCTGATTTTTCTTCTTGATTGCGCTCTAACTCAGCCTTCTTCTTGGTGAGGACTTTCGTGGCTTGAGTACGTAGCTTTTTTAAACTACAACCGCTTTCTAGTTCTAGTTCCAAATCGCTTCTAAGCATATCGAGCCAGTGTTGTTTTTTCTGGAGGAGAACCTTGCGTTTTTCCTGTTGAGCAAACCAGGACTTGTAAATGTATTTGACTAAGTTCTCAGCAGCGTTGGCGAAACGACCTGGCATATCCTGAAAGTGAGATTCGGCTCTGAGATTTTTGCAGAGTCCGTTGATGACTTCGGCCGTAATGTTTCCTTCTTGCAACCAGTTATCTAAATCAGGGTGAGTATTAATCTGCTTCAGGAGTTCGTTGACCAGAAGTGTATTTTTCTCCACCATCAGTTGCCAGAGATGGTGTAGGGAGGCTTCAGTCGCTTTGAGCTGGCATTGAACTGTAATGATGCTCATGACTTGGGAAAACTAAGAGAGGAAAACTAAGAGAGTTTAATTGAGAAGCTGAATGGAAACAGGTGTACTACATCAGCTCGAACAAAAACAGTTGTTCTAATTACAAGATGCGAGCGCGGCTTTTACCTGGGAGTGTAATAATCAATAAATCTCTTTGGATGGAAGCCATTACCATTCCCATTTTCCGGCCACGACTCTCCAGCCAAACCCTTACCCATCGCCCTATTAATTCTTGCTAACAGTACCTGCGTCCTTAGTTCAAAAAATCCCTCAAAATCATCCTTGTGCAAAGTTATCGGCTCAATTAGGTGCGATCGCAAAATCTCATCAATCCTCTGCCTTGACATCCCCTGTCCTTCTAACTGTGCCAAATACTCTGATGGAGCTTTTCCCCCTAGCAACTTATTCGTCTTCGCTGTTAGGGGTGTCTTGTTAATAATGCTGTTGTAGTATGAGCGGGGAATGCCCTGTCGCTTGCACCACTGTTGAGGGAAGATGTGGTGGTTTTCAATCTTCTCGTCAAAGTAACGAGCTGCCGTAATGGATTCACCACTGGCAAAATCTAATGCCCCATCACGTCTGAGTAAAGCCGCGATCGCTCTATAAGTTGCCCCTTGAGAATTCACTAAACTCTGCAAGCGTTCTGCCGATAGATGCGCTTCTTTTACGGTTGATGGCACTTTCCCACCATTAAGCCATTGAGGGACTTCGAGCAAATCTTTCGCGGCAGTCGCTTCCCGCGAACGTGAATAAATCCCCGATGCTGCCCCACAGTAAAACCACTGTTGTAAGAATTGCCGCACCCAGTCCAGCTTCGCTCGCTCTCCTAAAATCGCAAACAAAGGAGCCATAACCACAAGCTGCATCGGATAAGGAAGATCGTTAGCATCGAAGATAGCTTGGATATGGAGAAAACGAGCTACTTCCTCAAAGGCGGTACTGATCGGTTCCATCCAGTGTTGATATTGCGCCAACTCTAAACGCAGCACATCCTGACGATTACACGCTACTCCCGGTAGCCGTTCGGGATGACAACCCTCCTGCTGAGCTTGCACTCGTCGCGCATAGTTGGCTATCAAAGCGATCGCCTGTAAGAAATCTGTTGACTTTAACTGGCGCAAAACTTGATGAGAACTAAAGCGTTTCTCCCTGGCTATCCAGTCTGAGCGCAAGCCAAAATCAGTGGAAGCAAAGGAGGAAGTTAATAAGTCAAATTGTGTTAATTCGCACTGTCGTTTGTTGTTTTCCTCAAAAATGTAACAAATAGCTTCTTGAGGCAGGTCGGCTCTCAAGACGAACAATCCCATCTGATAATGCTCAAATTTTTTGATGACTGTTGCTTCAAACTCCTCAATCAAGGCTAATTTTTGAGGGTCGTAGTGCCAATATTTGCAGTATTGAGAGCGCCACTGGGGGAATTTAAAGACCTGGGAAATGGGAAATAAACCGAGTTCAAATTCTTTTTTCGGCGTCGAACAGTCAAGTACAGGTTGTCCAGGGCGGTAGAGCTTTTTATCAACTGTTAAGCCCCAGATGGCATCTTGACGATTGGTGTGGGGGTAGTCGAGGGATTGGGCAATGTCGATGTAGTACCAGCGTTGCTCCGGTGGGTAGCTTTTGCCTCGGTCAATCCGCACGGGTTGGTCGGACAGCAGGGACATGAACAGACTGGTGAGGCGTTGCTGTCCGTCAAGAATCAAAGCTGTCGGCACGGGAGGATGAGAAAGGTTCAAGCTTTCGACGAGGCGGGACTTGAATTTGACATCCGGGTTCCCTTGCTGAAGGAGCATCACCACTCCCACTGGGAAACCAAGGGAGACGCTAGCAATCACCCGTTCGATGCGTTCTTCGTCCCAACACCAGGAACGTTGAAAGTCCACGAGCTGTATTTTGCCCTGTTGGATGTCCCGTAGCAGGTCGAGCAGGGGTTCTTTGGTGATATCGAAGGTGGAAATGGAGGTCATGCCCTTGTTCGTGCTAAAAGTCGGCAGCAGCAACGGAGTAGTTTTAACTACCCTAAAACGTTCTTGTGTGACCAAGTGAGGCCTCAATGGGATTCCTCTCAATCTGATAGGTTTTTGTTAACTTTGTTTAAATCACTCTTGACTATTGAAGGGAGGGCATAAAAGAGCCTTCAACCTGTCGGGAATTTCTTCAAAATGCTCGATAAACAAATCTGCGAGTGCTAAGTAGCGCAGGTGGTATCTAGTAGGTGGTGAAAAGTTGGTTCCTCGCTCAAACCAGCGTTGGACTGTGGCAAGGGAGCATTGACAGATTGCTGCCATTTGCGATCGCGTTACGTTCCACTTGGCTTCAAAGGCACGGGGAGACATCACTAACTGGCAGTTGGCGTAGAGACGAATTAACTCCAGTTCTCGTTGTCCGAGAGGACGAGGAGAGGTCATGAGTTTGTCTCCAAAGGCAGAGGTTCGAGATGTTCTTCCCAGCAGGTATCAGCGACACAGAACTGAGCGCTGGGAGATTCGGAAGCGAGGAGAATTAGATATTTCCACGCCCACTGGTAGCGATGAGGAGCAAAGGCGTAGAACCGCCCAACGACGATGCCCCTATCAGTTTCGTCTGTATCAGATAGGGGTTTCCACCGAAGGCGATCCCCATACAGAAACCTGGGCGTTTCTGCACTATCCGGGAAATTTGCTGGCAGGCTGACGCTTGGAACTGAAGTATTGAAACTAAGCGAGGGTAAGCCAGAAACTGAATTGTCTAATTGGATGGCTTTGATGAAATCAGAAACCAGTTGTTGATTCAGGCTGTTAACGAGTTGACGGATTACTAGGACAGTTAGTGAGTCAAGTTCTCCTTTGCTTAGAGGGGTTGATTGGCTGAGGTGAGTTAGGCGATCGCACAATTCCAGCACACCAAAGTCTTGTAAGGCTTGCTGGTACGCATCAACGCTGGTGATGCCGTCAGGTTGAGTTTGAGGGAAAGACTGTTGCTCTCCTCTTGATGTCAACGTCATAGCCGTTTTTTTGAGGTAATCTGATTTTAGGCATATAGTCACAAAAATGCAACTAAAAGTGACTATGTGCTTATTTAAGATTGGACAGTTATAATCCAGCGATAATTAAGCACAAATAACCTTGTGCTTAATTGGGATTGGCTGAAGATAAATACGTTTCTGTAAGGCTTTACCTACCTAACGAAGAATTTAAGCGGCGCTTTCAGGCAGCTTGCGCTATGCATGGGCGCAAGATGAGTGATGTGGCGGTAGAACTGATTGATGGATGGCTGGGTGAGAATGAATCGCTAGAGCAGTTGCGGCAGTCGCAACAAAAAAGAACTTCTCCTAGCACCGATGTAGTTAGTGGTGTCCCAACGATCGCGTCTCTGATTGACGAAACTCTGAGTAACCGCGACTGGGCGCTTGGGAAGCTTGCGGCTGATGCTGAAATTTCTGTGGAACGGATTAATGAATTACTAGAAGGCGATCGCGCTTCAGATGCAGAACTCCAAAAACTCGCACAGCAGTTGGTTAAACCGGATGGTGAACCGTGGGAGGAGGAGGAACTGGTGGATATTCGACTAGCTGAGGATTTGAAGAGGAGACGACAGCAGAAGCGATAGCGAAGTGCAGATCGAAAAAATGACTCGAAGACCTGCCTGTTTTCAACAACCAATTGAGTTCGGTTACATGTTGTAAATAGCCACCATTCTCGGCAAACCACGCTGGCGATTCCCGTGTTCTGGCTGGGAAAGCGAAGTTTTAGGACTACACCACTCAGATACTACGCGCTTTAAC